>URVF01000007.1 GCA_900551185.1 uncultured Collinsella sp.
ATCTACACGCGTAAGATCGTCGGCAGCGTCAGATGTGTATAAGAGACAGGGCTACGACACCGTGGTGGGCGAGCGCGGCAGCCGTCTTTCGGGCGGACAGAAGCAGCGCGTTGCCATCGCGCGCGTGTTTCTCAAGAACCCCAAGATCCTGATCTTGGACGAGGCGACGAGTGCTTTGGATAACGAGAGCGAGGAGGCGGTGCAGGAGTCGCTCGAAGAGCTGGCACGCGGCCGCACCACGATTATCATCGCCCACCGTCTTTCGACCATTAAGCATGCCGATGAGATTGCGACCGTTGAGCATGGTCGCGTTGTGGAGCGTGGCACGCACGAGGAGCTTCTCGCCCGTGGCGGCACCTATGCCCGTTACTATCGAATGCAGTTCGAAGGTGCGCGTGCGCACGAGCTCGACTGATTGATATGACAGGAAGTTTATGGCTGACAAGAACCCTTTGACTCCGGAAGAAGTGACGGAGTTATTCTCCGAAATCGATGCATCCGGCGTCTTGGATCCTACGCTTGCCAAAAAGCGTACCGAGCGCATGCGTGAGAAGGAGGCTGCGGCCAAGCGCGGTGACAAAGCGGCGCTAGCGCAGCTGCGCAGCGAGGACCGCGCGAGCCAGGCAAAACATATCGACCCGCTGTCCGAGGACGATCCTTCGGGCTCGCAGGTGAGCCATACCATTACGAAGACCGCGATGGCCGTGGTCATCGGTATTTTGGTGCTGATCGTGGGCATGCAGATCGGCTACGGCGTGATGCGCCGTCTGAATACCGCCAACCTGTCCGAGAGCGTTTCGGTTGATACCGTTTCTACAGCACTCAAGGGTGGACTCGAGTGGGGCAACGGCTTTACGCAGTTCCCGCTCGACTTTACCGTCGATGAAGCCGATGAGCGTACGGGCACGGTCGAGGTGACGGTGTTGGACACATCGTCTGCCAACGAGCTCGAGCTGCTGTCCAACGGGCAGATCCAGGCCGCGGCGCTTGCGACCAACGCGCTGCTCAACGATAAGATCGACCGCGTGGTGTATAACGTTCACGCCTATATCGACGAGGATAGCAACATTCAGCACGATTCCTTCTTTGGCATGTTCCCCGCGCGCGGCCACCAGAGCGCCATTTTGACGTTCGTGTGGACCAAGAGCTCATCCAACGCCACGAGTATCGACTGGAAGATGCGCATCGTGAGTATGGATGACACCATCGCCGAGCGCATTCAGAAGCAGGTGAACTCGGTGTCGTCGTTGATTGAGGATCCGGTGGTGAGCCAGACCAAGATTGACGAGGAAAAGGCCGAGCGTGACCTGGAGCATCGTCTGCATGGCCGCGAGATTTTCCGCGGCGGCAAGCCCGATCGCACACCGTCCGAACTGCTGGAACAGGACAAGAAAAAGTAAGACGCCATCATCCCGCGTGAGCCACAAGCCCGCGCGGGATGATTTTTTAATCCCCGTCCCAGAAAAATCATTATGCATAGAAAGTCATAATTATCATTTCGTAAACATTTCGATGAAATTAACGCCATGAGGCATGCTTGCGGTTACAATACCGCGAGGCCTAACTACACACCTTTAAGCCGGTCCTGTGAGACCGGGAAGGAGAATTATGGCGAACAACCATACCGCGGGCGCTGCCGCCCGCACCTTCGCGCCCAGCGAGCTTTGCCAGCGTATGCTGGCCAAAACCAGCAAGGGCACCTGCGGTCCCTGCATCCTGTATCTTGAGGATGGGACCATTTTTTATGGACGTGCATGCGGCGCCGAGGGCACCGCGACCGGCGAAGTCTGCTTCAACACCTCGCTCGAGGGCTACTTTGAGGTCATGACCGACCCAAGTTATGCCGGCCAAATCGTAACCATGACCTATCCGCAGATCGGTAACTACGGTATCGACGAGACCGACGTCCAGTCGGCCTTCCCCGGCGACGCCGTGCGCCCTGCGAGCGCTCCGACCATGCGCGGCATGATCGTTCGCGACCTGTGCGCCACGCCTTCTAACTGGCGTTCGGCCGTCAGCGTGCCGGAGTACCTGCGCGCTCACGGCATCGTCGCTATCGAGGGTGTCGACACTCGCGCCCTGGTGCGCCATCTGCGCGACAATGGTTCCAAGATGGGCATCATCTCAACCGAGATCTTCGACGTCGACGAGCTTGCCGAGCGTCTGGCCGCTGCGCCCACGCTGGTAGGCGAGAACCTGGTCAAGACCGTAAGTTGCCCCGTACCTCACGAGTTTGTGGCCGCCGACCTGCCTGCCACGCATGACTTTGCACTTGCGGTTGCCGCTCCTGCCCGTCACAAAGTGGTCGCCTACGACTGCGGTGTGAAGCGCGGTATTCTGGAGGGGCTGGTCCGCGCCGGCTGCGACCTTACCGTCGTGCCGTGGGATACGCCCGCGAGTGAGGTGCTCGACATGAATCCCGATGGCGTCTTTTTGTCCAATGGCCCCGGCGACCCCGATGCCGTGGTGGAGACCTACGAGCAGGTGCAGAAGCTGATCGGCAAGGTGCCGGTCTTTGGTATTTGTCTTGGTCACCAGATGATCAGCCTGGCCTGCGGCGCCCAGATGGAAAAGCTTAAGTTCGGTCACCGCGGTGGCAACCAGCCGGTCATGAACCTGGTAAGCCGTCGCGTGGAGATCACCGCACAAAACCATGGCTTTGGCCTGCTGTTCCCCAGCTTGGGCAAGCTTGTCCCCGAGCTTTCCGGCGGCGAGACCGAGCATGCGGCCGATGGAGATCTGCGCGTCTGGGTGCGCCGCGGAATCGCGCCGGTCGTGATGAACGAGCGCTTTGGCCGCATTCGCCTGACGCACGTGAACCTCAACGACGGCACCGCCGAGGGCATCCAGCTGCTCGACGCCCCGTGCTTCTCGGTCCAGTACCACCCCGAGGCCTCGCCTGGCCCCACCGATGCCCACTATCTCTTTACCGCCTTTACGCGACTCATGGACGGCGAGGAGAACTACCTGGACATCGACACCGCGAAGGACCGCCTGGCTGGCTGGAATTTCGCCGAGACTGAGACCGAGGAGAACTAACATGCCTAAACGTACTGACATCAAGCGCATCCTCGTCATTGGCTCGGGCCCCATCGTTATTGGCCAGGCCTGTGAGTTCGACTACTCCGGTGCCCAGGCCTGCAAGGTGCTCAAGGAGGATGGTTTTGAGGTTATCCTGGTCAACTCTAACCCGGCGACCATCATGACCGACCCGGGCTTAGCCGACCGCACCTATGTCGAGCCCATCACCGCCGAGTTTATCGAGCGTGTAATCAAGAAAGAGCGCCCGGACGCGCTGCTGCCCACGCTGGGCGGCCAGACCGGTCTGAACGCCGCCGTCGAGCTGGCGAAAGACGGTACGCTCGACAAGTACGGCGTCGAGATGATCGGCTGCGACCTTGCCGCCATCGAGCGCGGCGAGGACCGCAGGCTCTTTAACGAGGCCATGGCCGAGATCGGCCTGGAGGTCGCGCGCTCGGGCTATGCCTACAGCGTGGCAGACGCCGAGGCCATCGCCGAGCGCGTGGGATATCCCTGCGTGCTGCGTCCGAGCTTTACCCTCGGCGGCGCCGGTGGTGGCATCGCGCATACTCACGAGGAGCTCGTCTCCATCGTGAGCCAGGGCCTGGAGCTCTCACCTGCCCACGAGGTGCTGGTTGAGGAGTCCATCGAGGGCTGGAAAGAGTATGAGATGGAGGTCATGCGTGACCACGCCGGCAACGGCATCATCGTGTGCTCCATCGAGAACCTCGACCCCATGGGTGTGCATACCGGCGACTCCATCACCGTGGCGCCGGCGCAAACCCTCTCCGACCTGGAGTATCAGCGCATGCGTGTCGCCTCGCTCGCCATTCTGGAGAAGATCGGCGTCGAGACCGGTGGCTCCAACGTGCAGTTTGCCGTGAACCCCAGCACCGGTCGCTTGATCGTCATCGAGATGAACCCGCGCGTGAGCCGCTCGTCCGCACTGGCCTCCAAGGCAACGGGTTTCCCCATCGCCAAGGCCGCTGCGCGCCTGGCTGTGGGCTACACGCTCGACGAAATCGTCAACGATATTACCAAGGCAACGCCCGCCTGCTTTGAGCCCACGATTGACTACTGTGTGGTCAAGGTGCCGCGCTTTGCCTTCGAGAAATTCAAGGGTACCGACCCCACGCTCACCACGCGCATGAAGGCAGTGGGCGAGATTATGGCGATTGGCCGCACCTTTGAGGAGGCCTTCGGCAAAGCCATGCGCTCGCTGGAGGACGGTCGCCAGGGTATCTGCGCCGGTGGCAAGGAGGGTGCCGACAAGCTGAGCGACGATGAGCTTGCTCAGGCCGTGGCAACCCCGACCGAGCACCGCATCTTCTTTGTGGTCGAGGCCCTGCGCCGTGGCTGGGACATCGCTCGCATCCATGCCACCTGCGGCATCGACCCGTGGTACCTCAACCGCATCAACGACATGGTGCAGGTCCAGGAGAGCATCCGCGGCCTGCGTGTGGAGGATATCGACGCCGACGCGATGCGCCTGCTCAAGCAGTACGGCACGAGCGACGCCGAGATCGCCGCGCTGACCGGCTCGGACGAGCGCTTTGTGCGCGCCTATCGCAAGGGCCTTGGCGTGGTTCCCAGCATGAAGACGGTCGATACCTGCGCTGCGGAGTTCTCGAGCGCCACGGAGTACCACTACAAGACGTACGAGAACATCTACCGCACGAGCCCGGATGCCAAGAAGCGCGTGGCTCCCGACGAGACCACGCCGGCGGACAAGCCCAAGGCGATGATCCTGGGCGCCGGCCCCAACCGCATTGGCCAGGGTATCGAGTTCGATTACTGCTGCGTGCACGCGAGCTACGCGCTGGCGGCCCGCGGCTTTGAGACCATCATGGTCAACTGCAATCCCGAGACCGTTTCGACCGACTACGACACGTCCGACCGCCTTTACTTTGAGCCGCTTACCTACGAGGACGTCATGGACGTTATCGATGTTGAGCGTCCCGACGGCGTCGTGGTGACGCTTGGCGGCCAGACCCCGCTTAAGCTGGCGCGCATGCTCGAGGAGAGTGGCGTCAACATCATGGGCACCAAGCCCGATGCCATCGACTTTGCCGAGGACCGCGAGCGCTTTGCCGCCCTGCTCGACAAGCTGGGCATCATGTACCCGCCGGCGGGTCAGGCCACCTCGTTTGAGGAGGCCGAGGCCGTGGCCGCGCATATCGGCTACCCGCTGCTGGTGCGTCCGAGCTACGTGCTGGGCGGCCGCGGCATGATGATCGCCTACGATGCCGAGCATCTGCGCGATTACATGGCCGAGGCCGCGCGCATTAGCCCCGACTACCCGGTGTATCTGGACCGCTTCCTGGAGGGTGCGATCGAGTCCGATGTCGACGCCCTATGCGATGGCGAAGAGGTCTACATCGGCGGCATTCTGGAGCATATCGAGGAGGCCGGTATTCACTCCGGCGACTCTGCGACCTGCATCCCGCCGTTCAGCTTTAGCGAGAGCCTGCAGGCAAAGCTTCGCGAGACTACGCGCCGCATCGCGATGGCGCTGGGAGTCCGCGGCCTGGTTAACGTGCAGTACGCCATCAAGGGCGAGACCGTTTACGTGATCGAGGCCAACCCGCGTGCCAGCCGCACCGTGCCGTTTATCTCCAAGGCCACCGGCGTGCCGCTGGCCAAGTGTGCGGCGCGTATCATGGCGGGCGATTCCATCGCCAGCCTGGGCCTGCCGAGTGACGAGCGTCAGCTCGATTGGTTCTGCATGAAGGAAGCCGTTATGCCCTGGGGTCGTTTCCCCGGTGCCGACGTTATCCTGGGGCCCGAGATGAAGTCGACGGGCGAGGTCATGGGTATCGCCAAGAGCTATCCCGAGGCATATGCCAAGACGCAGCTGGCGATTGACTACAAGCTGCCCGACCCGAGCGCCGGCAAGGTGTTCATCAGCGTGTGCGACCGTGACAAGCGCCACATCCTTTCGGTCGCGCGTATCCTGCGCTACCTGGGCTTTGATATCTGCTCCACCGAGGGCACGGCGCGCGTGCTGCGCGGCGGCAACGTGACCTGCGAGGTCGTGGAGAAGATTAGCGGCCCGCACGACGGCGAGCGTCCCAACATCGGTGACCTGATCGCCGATGGCAAGATTGCGGTAATCATCAACACGCCGTACGGCCCGGGTTCGCGTGGCGATGGCTATCTGTTGCGTACCGAGGCGGTGCGCCGCGGCGTGACCTGCGTGACGGCGATGTCTGCCGCCAACACGTACGTGAGTGCCATCGAGGCCGTGCGCGAAGACCAGCAGGGTCACGGCAGCGCCAACGACATGGGCATGGATGTCATCGCCCTGCAGGACCTGCCGCAGTACGCGGTGTAGTTGACCTGGCCGGCCGGGGCGGGAGGGGCCGAGATTTCCCCCTTTCGCTCCGGCTGCAAGCAGAGTCGCTCAGGAGGAAACTCGGCCCCTCCCGCCCCGGCCTGCGGTGACTTGGCTGCTCCGTGTGCTGCCGAAGGGGCTTTGCGCGATGACTAGGGCTGAATAAAAAGTGAGTGTGGGATCCGCCGTTCGTTCGAACGGCGGATCCCACGTTAATATTTCAGCCAACGTACGTCATAGCAATCCCCGGTAGGTCGCAGGGCGCTTCGCGGGCGGGCCAGGCTTTATCTGAACGACTTTGCGAAGCAACCGGAGTGAAGATAAAGCCTGGCCCGCCCGCGAAGCGCCACAAAGACCGCAGGGACGGGAGCAGCTATACTACTCTCAGTAGTTAAGGGTCGCGGATCCGCCGCGTCACCGCTCTCAACAGGAGGTCTTTGTTTATGGCAGATCAAAAGCCGGTTGTCGGGATCATCATGGGCTCCAAGTCCGATCTGGGTGTTATGGAAGGTTGCACCGCCGAGCTCGAGGCGCTGGGCGTGCCCTATGAGCTCGTCATTGCGAGCGCACACCGCACGCCGGCGAAGGTCCATGAGTGGGCTTCGACTGCTGCCGATCGCGGTATCAAAGTGATTATCGCCGCCGCCGGCAAGGCTGCTCACCTGGGTGGTGTCGTGGCTGCCTTTACGCCGCTGCCGGTTATCGGTGTGCCTATGAAGACGAGTGACCTGGGCGGTATGGATTCGCTGCTGTCGATGGTGCAGATGCCTTCGGGCGTACCCGTGGCCTGCGTTGCCATCAACGGCGCCAAGAACGCCGCCATCTACGCCACGCAGATTCTGGGCGCTTGCGACCCCGAGTACCGCAAGGTTATCGAGAAGATGAAGCAGGAGATGGCCGACGCCTAGGCGTTCCGCCGTTTCACCGCAGTATAAGGAGAGCCATGTCCGACTATCAGGGAAAACGATTCAAGGCTTCTCAGATTCCCGATCCGTCGAAGCCGGGTGCTGCCCATGCGGCACAGCAGGGTCGGACATCCTCTCCTCAGCAGCCGCGCGCGCCGCGCCCCGTGACGCCGGCGACGCATCGTCGACAGGACGCGCCAGCCGCATATCGACCTTCATCTTATAGCAACGCTAAGAAGCCGCCCCGGTCTTCATCGCATGCCGCGCCGTCGGATTACACCGAGCCGCCGCGCAAAAAGCGCCGCTCCATTATTCCCATTCTGCTCATCATCATCGGCATCGGCCTGATTGTTGCCGCCGCTGCCATCTTTATCAATGCTCAGATTGGCTATAAACAGGCAAGCGATTCGTACCAGAAAATCGAGAAGCAATATGTAAGCGATAAGGACGCCAGCGGCGTGCCGATTATCGACTTCGATGCACTTGCCCAGACAAATCCCGAGGTTGTGGGTTGGATTTACGCGCCGGGAACCAACATCAACTATCCCGTGGTGCAGACCAATAACAACTCCAAATACCTCAACACGCTGTTCGACGGTACGGCCAATGCATCCGGGGCCATTTTCCTGGATAGCAATGACACCGCGCCGGGCATGGTGGATCAGCAGACCACGATCTACGGCCACCACATGAACGACGGATCGATGTTCAATGTGATCTCGGACACGACCGATCAGGTGACGTTCGACAGCATAGAGTACGTGTATTACATCACGCGCGACGCCACCTATAAACTGCGACCACTGGCGACCAAAGTTGTCGAGGACACGTATGCCAAGGCGCGCACACCCAATTTTGAGGGCGACGACGGGCTCAAGAACTACCTGTCCGAGATGCTCGACGGTGCCTCTGCCGTGGCGAGCGATGCCACCGATCGTGCCGCTTCGGCAACCAAGGTCGTAACGCTTGTGACCTGTCGTTCGTTATCGCTGAGCAACACGCGTGCTGTCATGGTGCTCACGCCGGTCGAGGAATAAGTTGTTCGAGAGTAGCTAAAAAAGCCCCGTTCCAAATTGGCTACTCGATGACGGTAAGGGAGAAATGATGCTCGAGAATGGCAAAACGATGCCTTCGATTGATGCTTGGCTGCGCGAGGCCAAGGCCGATTCGTCGGCACCTGCGTGCGGTATGTATCTGACACATAACGGTGTGGTGCGCGCGACGCCCAAGGCCGAGGCGCGCGGTGTCGAGACCGATGGCGTGGCGCCGGGCCACAAGGTGGGCAGCATGGTGTTCGGCTACGACGCCAGCAAGGTACAGGCCGCCATCGAGGCGACGCGCGCGATGCCGGGTATCGGCTATGTGCGCGTGTGGCTGGCAAGCGGCGCGCTTGCCGTAGGTGACGACATCATGCTCGTGCTCATCGGCGGGGACATTCGCCCGCACGTGGTCGATGCGCTGCAGGCGCTCGTTGGCACCATCAAAAATGAGTGCGTGAGTGAGGTCGAGCGCGAGGCGTAGAGGCTTGCGTCGATAGAAGGCTCGTTTATAAAAATGCCCGCCGGTACGTGTGATACCGGCGGGCATTTTGCGTTTTGGGCGCGGTGGACGCTACACGCGCGTCGCATCCTTGGGGCTCATGGTCATGCTCTGGAAGCGATTCTCCATAAAGTCATTATCGAAGTACTTGCCGTAGAACTGCGCAACGGGAATATCCGGTTCCGTGCCGTTGACGCGCTGATACCAATAATCGAGCGACTGCAGCGTCATAACGCCATCGACCAGCATAATGATGGTGAAGATGACGGTAGCCGAGTAGCGGCTCTTCCACGGAATCATGTTGATGAGCTTGAGCAGCCTCGGCAGCAGCAGCTTGATCCAGATGAGTCCGCCCAGACCCCACAGGCAGGCAAAGCCCGTGCAGGTGCGTCCGCCGGTAAGGACGGCGAGCGGATCGGGCATGCCAAAGAGCTTCATATGCGAGTAGCTCCACGAGACCACGCCAAACGAGGTCTGCATAAACCAGCCCACGAACACCTCAAAGCTTGCGCCGAGCAGCGCGCTCACCAAAAAGATAATGATGGGGTTCTTTTTGTAGAAGCGGTTGAGCACCATGGTCATGAGTACGGCGCCAAATCCGTAGATGGGGCTGAAGGGGCCAAACAGCATGCCGGCGCGGTTCTGGTAGACGCCAGGGTCGTCGACCGTCATGTGCCAGATGTCCTCGGCGATCAGGCCGAGTATGCAGCAGACAAAGAATACCCAGAACAGGTTGAAGTAGTTGAGCTTGATGTAGCCTTCGCCGGTTTCATCGCGTCCGAGCATGCCCTCGGCGGCGGCGTCGCGATCGAGCATTTCCTGCAGGCGGCGTTGCAGCTCGCGCTCCTGGCGCAGCGTGGGGTCGACGGTGGTCGAAAGCGCGACGAGGATGCCGAGCTGGATGGCGGGGCGCAGCAAGAAAGGCCCGATGCCCTGGAGCATCACGTCAACCAAAAGCTCGACGACGGTCAATGCGATAAGGATATAGGACAGACGGGCGGCATTGCGGCGCTGGTTCTTGATGAGGTCAAGGCCAAAGATGATCAAGATGACGGCACTGGCAGCCGAGAGCATGATGCCGGCGACAATCAGTCCGACCGCGACGAGCGTGTTGTCGCCGAGCTTGGCGGCGGCGTTGCCGTTGATGAGCGCGGTGATGACCTGCCACATAAAGGCGCCGACCGACGGGAGCGTGCCCACGCCGGACAGGATGCACAGGACGGCGTATACCTTAATGATGAGGGGGATCTTCTTGACCTCCGTGGCGCTGGGGACGCTGGGGTCGAGTTCGTTTCGATCCATACATAACCTTTCTCGTTTTGCTGTAGGTACAAGGATACGCCGCCGACCTGCCAAAAGACAGGACGAACGTCCCAATTGCAACAATGCAAGCCCCAACGGCGGGCGAGACGCGTCGCAACGGAAGTATGCGGGATCGTCGGCCCCGAGGCGGTTGCCCAATAAAATGTTTGGCTGCAAAACGGATTATAAGCTCGGTGGGCTTTTAAAAAGCGCTGTTCATGCGCGGGAGTGCTTGTCTTGCCGTGCGTATAATAGGGCAGGTAACGCCAAATAACGAGGCTCTGAGGGGATGCCATGTCTCAAGAAACCATCCGCGCGGCCGAGCGTGCCGCGGGACAGGTGAAGACCATGTCGACGTATGATCCGGACTCCGACCAGCTGCATGAGGAATGCGGCATTTTTGGTGTGTGGGCACCCGATCGCGATGTGGCTCGACTGACGTACTTTGGTCTGCGCGCGCTGCAGCATCGCGGCCAGGAATCGGCGGGAATCGCCGTGGGTGATGGCGGCACGGTTATGGTCCGCAAGGACCTGGGCCTGCTCGACCGCGTGTTCTCCAACGCCGACCTGTCGACACTCTCCGGCCAGCTGGCCGTGGGCCACGTGCGCTATGGCACTGCCGGTGCCAAGAGCTGGGAAGCCTCGCAGCCGCATCTTTCTACCATCAACAGCGTCATTATCGCGCTCGCGCACAACGGTACCCTCGTCAACACCGACGAGCTGCGCCGCCAGCTGATCGAGCTGGGCGTGCCGTTCCTTTCCAATTCGGATTCCGAGGTCGCGACTAAGCTTATCGGCTACTTTACTCAGCGTACAGGACATCTGCGCGAGGGCATTCGCAAGACCATGGAGCTCGTGCGCGGCGGCTACGCCATGACGCTCATCAACGAGCAGGCGCTCTACGCATTCCGCGATCCGCACGGCATTCGCCCGCTCGTGCTGGGCAAGCTGGTGGACGAGGGTCTGGACCAGGCCGATGCCGCATCCGTTTCGCAGCTGCCGTCGCAGGACGGCGCCGCGACGGCCGACTCCGCCGTCCATGTCACGCGCGCCGGCGGTTGGGTCGTTGCTTCCGAGACCTGCGCACTCGACATCGTGGGCGCCGAGTACGTCCGTGACGTCCGTCCCGGCGAGATCTTGCGCATCAGCGCCGAGGGTCTGGTATCCGAGCAGGGCGTGCCTGCAGCCGAAGAGCCCGCAAACTGCATCTTTGAGCAGGTCTACTTTGCCCGCCCCGACTCCATCATGAACGGCAAGAGCGTCTATGCCTGCCGTTACGACATGGGTCGTCAGCTGGCACACGAGGAGCCCGTCGAGGCCGATCTGGTCATCGGCGTGCCCGATTCCGGCCTGCCGCCCGCGGAGGGGTATTCGCACGAGAGCGGTATTCCCTTTGGCGAGGGCCTTATCAAGAACCGCTACGTGGGCCGTACGTTTATCGAACCTACGCAGGAGTTGCGCGCCATGGGCGTGCGCATGAAGCTCAACCCGCTGCGCGACAACATCGAGGGCAAGCGCCTGGTCGTCATCGACGACTCCATCGTGCGCGGCACCACCATGGTGCAGCTCGTCAAGATGCTGCGCAACGCCGGCGCCAAGGAGATTCATATCCGCATCAACTCGCCCGAGGTCATCTGGCCGTGCTTCTACGGCATCGATACCGACGTGCAGTCGCAGCTCATCAGCGCCAACAAGACGGTCGAGGAGATCTGCGAGTATATCGGCGCCGATTCGCTGGCCTTCCTTTCGGTTGAGGGCCTGCTGAAGGTCATGCCCAAGGGCGGCTACTGCGATGCGTGCTTTACTGGCCGTTATCCCGTGGCGATTCCCGAGAGCTTTGGCCGCGACAAGTTCATGGAGGGCTTTAAGCCCCGCAACCTGGATAAGCCACTGCACTTTGACGACGACGCCGTGGTCGAGAAATACGATGACCGCAGCTGGGAAGAGAAGCATGGCGAGGCCTAAGACCTGCCATTTGGGGACAGGTTTATTTTGGTAGGTTTTACCTGCTGTTTTGTTGATTGGGCGGCGCGCGTTGCCAGGATGTGCGCCGAATCGAGGACAACTATGAGCACCGTTTGGCGCCCGGGCGGCGGACGGTAGTGGGAGAGGAAGGCTCAGATGAGCGACAGCAAGCATGTGACGTATGAGGATGCCGGCGTCGATACCGCCGAGGGCGGCCGCGCCGTCGACGCTATTAAGCAAATGGTTAAGGACACCAACCGCCCCGAGGTTATCGGCGGCATCGGCGGCTTCGGTGGCCTGTTCTCGGCCGCCGCGCTTAAGGATATGGAAGACCCGATCCTGATCAGCGGTACCGACGGCGTGGGCACCAAGCTCGTGCTCGCCCAGATCATGGACCGTCACGAGACGGTGGGTCAGGACCTGGTCGCCATGTGCGTCAACGATATTTTGGCTTCGGGCGCCGAGCCGCTGTTCTTTCTGGACTACGTTGCCATCGGCCACATTGAGGCCGAGCACATGGCAAAGATCATCAAGGGCGTGGCCGATGGCTGCAAGCTTGCGGGCTGCGCGCTCGTGGGCGGCGAGATGGCCGAGCATCCCGGCGTCATGGCCCCGGCCGACTACGACCTTGCCGGCTTTACCGTGGGTGTCGTCGACCGTCCCAAGATGCTCGACCCCGCGAACGTCCGCCCCGGCGATGTGATTCTGGGCCTGCCTTCCACCGGCGTGCACTCCAACGGCTACTCGCTCGTGCGCAAGGTCATCGGCGTTGACGGCATCAAGCCGGGCACGCCCGAGGCCGCCGCTAAGGCCGAGGAGCTGAGCTGCCCGCTCGAGGAGCTCGGCGGCGCATCGCTGGCCGACTCCCTGCTGGCCCCCACGCGCATCTATGTCAAGCCGATTCTTGAGCTGCTGCGCGGTGGCGCTCCGGTGCACGCGATTGCCCACATCACCGGCGGCGGCATCACCGAGAATCTCAACCGCGCGCTTGCCGACGACGTCGACGCCGTGGTCACCCGTAACGGTGCCGAGATGGGCTGGGACGTTCCGCCCGTCATCACCTACGTGTCGCGCCAGGCCGAGCTCGCGCCCAACGAGGCATGCAAGACCTTCAACATGGGCGTTGGCCTGTGCCTGATCGTCGCCCCCGAGGACGAGGCCGCGGTGACCGAGGCTCTGGTCGCGCTAGGCGAGAAGCCGTTCCGCGTGGGCGAGTGCGTCGAGGGTTCCGGTAAGGTCGTGTACTCCGATGAGCGCTAACGAGCAGATGACTGCCGCCGAGGGCCTGGGCTTTGTGCCCTATACCCGTCCGACCGGCACCGATACGGCCGAGCCGCTCAAGATCGGCGTGCTCATCAGCGGTTCGGGTACCAACCTGCAGGCGCTGATCGACCTGATCGCCGCGGATAAGCTCAATGCCTCGATTGAGCTCGTGGTGTCGAGCCGTCCTTCGGCCAAGGGCTTGCAGCGCGCCGAGCGTGCGGGCATCCAGACGTTGACCCTTTCCAAGGATGTCTATGCCGATCCCATCGCCGCCGACGAGATCATCGCGCACGAGCTGCTCGAGCGTGGCTGCGAATATGTGGTCATGGCTGGCTACATGCGCATGGTGCATACGCCGCTGCTGGCGGCGTTTCCCAACCGCGTGGTCAACTTGCATCCGGCGCTGCTGCCGAGCTTTACCGGCGCGCATGCGATCGACGATGCCTTTGCGCGCGGCGTCAAGGTGACCGGTGTGACCGTACATTTTGCCAACGAGATTTACGACAACGGCCCCATCATCGCCCAGCGCGCGCTGGCTGTCGAGGAAGGTTGGGATGTCGACACGCTCGAGGAGCACATCCACGCGATTGAGCACGTGCTGTATCCCGAGGTTGTTCAGATGCTCGCCGACGGCCGCGTCCACGTGCTGGAGAGCGGCAAGGTAGCAATTGACGTGCCTCGCGGCTAGCGGCGCACAGTACAATTTAGTTGAGTGGTCAGGGTGGTCATTGGCGCCAAGGCGTGCGTGGCCACCTTTTGTTTTGGGTAGTCATCGGGGACGTTCTTGAATGACTGGTCGTTTAAGAACGTCCCCGATGACTAGGTGAGAGAGGTGAGCGCATGGCGGATAACGAAGCGCTGTTTACGCCTGAGCTGGTGTTTTTTGATTGGGAGTGCGCGACGCCGGATGAGGTGTTTGCGCGGCTCGAGGACGAGCTTGCACCTCGCGGCTACATTGCGCCCGGTTGGCTCGATGCCGTCCGCACGCGCGAGGATGCCTATCCTACGGGTCTTGCCATGCCGGCGGCCAACATCGCCATCCCGCATACCGATCCGGGGTTTGTGGCTAAGCCCTATATCGCGGTGGTAAAGCCCGCGGCGCCCGTGGTGTTCAGCGCAATGGCGGGCATGGGTGCCCCCGTGCCGGCACAGATCATCATCAATCTGGGCATCGCCGAGCCGGGCGGCCAGGTCGAGGCTCTGCAGGCGCTCATGAACATCTTTATGGACGCCGATGCCGCAGCCGACGTGCTCGGCCAGACCACGCCCCAGGGCATGGTCGACGCCATCCGCCGCCACTTCTAAGGTGGGGCTGAGTCGGCACTTGGGGACGTTCCTTTTCTGCCGGCAGTAAGGGACAGTCCCGAAGTGCCGGCATATAAAGAACGTCCCCAAGTGCCAAGTGCCAGAGCTGTCCCCTTTGCACCAAAATGGTGCAGATTAACCTGTCCCCAATGCACCAAGCGTGTCGCGGGGGCCGCGTTGTGACACAATGGCGTTTGTTCGATTCGTGATGCGAAAGGCCAACTATGGCAAACAAGAAAAAGAACTCCGAGGCCGCGCCGACGCCCGAGCAGCAGGCTCGCACTGCCTCCGGCTCTCGTAAGAAGCAGCGCAAGACGTACGTGTCTAAGACCGTCAAGATCGTCCTGGTGGTTATCGGCGTGCTGGCAATGCTGCTTTCCGTCTCGGCCATGGCATGCTCCGGTCTCATGTCGCAGGCAGAGGATACCTCGAGCTACAAGCTTACCGGCGGCGTCGCCGCCACCATCAACGGCACCAACCTCACCGAGGACACCGTGACCAAGCAGATCATGAGCATGCGCACATCCTACGGTTACACCAAGGACAAGGACTGGGCGCAGTATCTGGTCGACAACGACCTGACGCCCAAGAAGTACCGTAAGCAGCTCATCGATTCCTACACGCAGCAGATTCTGCTTCAGCAGGCGCAGAAGGAAAACGGCGTGACGGTGTCGGACGAGGAGGTCGAGAAAGCCTGGAAGGACGCGTGCAAGAGCGCGGGCGGTGCCAAGGCCTTTAAGAAGACCCTCAAGACCTACGGCTATACCGAGGACACCTACAAGGATTCGCTCAAGGAGAGCTTGGCACAACAAAAGCTCAAGGATGCCGTGGCGCCCACCAGCAAGCCCAAGGACAGCGAGATTGTCGATTACATCAACGAGAACCTGTCTAACTACAACGATGCCCGCCGCTCGTCGAATATCCTGATCAAGGTTGATTCCGACGCATCCGACGAGGACAAGGCCGCCGCCAAGGCCAAGGCACAGGAGTGCCTGGACAAAATCAACTCCGGCGAGCTGAGCTTTGAGGACGCCGTAGAGCAATATTCCGACGACACCGGCTCCAAGGAGAAGAAGGGCGATGTGGGTTGGGATAAGCTCACTACCTTCGTCGACAGCTACCAGACGGCGCTCGAGGGGCTCAACAAGGGCGATGTGAGCGACGTGGTCGAGTCGACGTACGGTTACCATGTCATCAAGTGCACCGACTACTTCCATGTCGATAACCAGGTCGATGACATTAAGCAGGTGCCCAAGGCCATCAAAAAGTACGTTTCCAACGTGGTGAAGACGCAGGCAGAGAGCACTGCGTACAGCGAGTGGCTGGAGCAGTACAAGAAGGACGCCGACATTACCGTCAACCCCATGCCCAAGGACGTACCCTATAACGTGAGCCTGAAGGGCGTCACCAAGAGCTCGACCGACGATTCGTCGACGACTGAGTAATCATGGGACGGTGCTCGCGCGAGTGCCGCCCACACTATTGAGGAGGATTTGCAGATGACCAACGAAGAGCTGCAGAAGGAAATGATTGCGGCCATGAAGGCCAAGGATAAGGTTCGCCTGTCCATCATTCGCCAGGTCAAGGCCGAGGTGAAGAATATCGAGGTTAACGAGCGCCGCGACGTGACCGAGGAAGACGTCAACAACATGATCAAGCGTCTGATTAAGCAGACGAGCGAGACGTTGGAGATGTCCATCAAGGCCGGTACCGACCAGGACCGTACCGACAACCTGACCGAGCAGGTCAAGATTCTGGAGAGCCTGCTGCCCGCGCAGGTTTCGGGCAAGGAGCTCGAGGCTCTGATCGAGCAGGTCATCGCCGAGCTGGGCGCGACCTCTAAGAAGCAGATGGGCCAGGTCATGGGCGCTCTGGGCAAGGCCACCGGCGGCAACTTCGATAAGCCTGCCGCGGCAAAGATCGTCGGAGCCAAACTCGCGTATGGGCCGAGCGGCATATAGTTGATGTTGAGGGGGCGTGGCCATTGCGGTCGCGCCCCTTTTTTGCTGGGCGGTGCTCATTGGGGACAGGCTTAAATGGGTGCTCAATGAGCGGGTACTCATTTAAGCCTGTCCCCAAAGAGTATCCCCAATGAGTGGGTTAAAGGTTGCGGGTTCTTTACGGGAATGTAGTGTGGGCTGCGGAAACGCGGTTCTTTCCGTACAATAGTTCAACTCGTGTAAACGCAGGGAAGGGACATTCATGGCAGACATGATCGAGATCAAGCATCTCAACAAGTACTTTGGCGACCTGCATGTGCTCAAAGATATCAATCTCACCGTCAAGCGCGGCGAGAAGCTCGTAATGATCGGGCCTTCCGGCTCGGGTAAGTCGACGCTCATCCGTTGCGTCGATTATCTGGAGGAGCCCACGTCGGGCGAGGTCGTCATCGACGGTACGCCGCTCACCAAAAAGAATCACCTGGAGATGGCTCGCAAGTATAGTTCCATGGTGTTTCAGCAGTTCAACCTGTATCCCAACATGACGGTGCTCGGCAACCTGACGCTCGCGCCCATCAAGCTGCAAAAGAAGAGCAAGGAGGAGGCGACCGAGATCGCCATCGCCGCGCTCAAGCGCGTCGGCATGGCGCATAAGGCCGGCGAGTATCCGCAGAACCTCTCGGGCGGTCAGCAGCAGCGCATCGCCATCGCCCGTGCCCTGTGCACCAAGCAGCCCATCATCCTGTTTGACGAGCCGACCTCGGCGCTCGACCCCGAGATGGTCCAGGAGGTTCTGGACGTTATGATTGAACTCGCGCAGGAGGACATCACCATGATCTGCGTGACGCACGAGATGGGCTTTGCGCGCCAGGTGGCCGACCGCGTCATCTTTATGGAGGACGGCCGCATCCTGGAGGAGGGCACACCCGAGCACTTCTTCGATAACCCCGAGAACCCGCGCTGCCGCGAGTTCCTGTCCAAGATTCTGCACTAGGCGCGGTGATGGACATGACGGATATGACGAGGGCGGCCGTGTCGCGCCGTCACTTTTTGCAGCTGGCTGGCGCCGGCATGCTTGCGCTGACGGGGACCGCGCTTACCGGTTGCGGCAACTCCACCAGCGGCGAGGGCTCCGACAAGGGGTCCAAGCTTGCGGCTATCAAGTCGCGTGGCCATCTGAATGCCGGTGTTAAGAAGGACGTTCCCGGCTACGGCTATTACGACACCGCCAAGGGTCGCTTTGAGGGCATGGAAGTCGATTTGTGCTACCAGATCGCTGCTGCCGTCTTTGGCGTGAGCTACAAGGAGGCCCGCGCCAAGGAGCTTGTCGAGTTTACCGATGTAACGCCCAAGACGCGCGGACCGCTGATCGATAACGGTCAACTCGACGTGGTCGCGGCGACCTACACCATCACCGACGAGCGCAAGAAGAGCTGGGATTTCTCGACACCGTACCGCACCGACTACGTGGGACTCATGGTCAAGAAGCGTTCGGGCTTTACCTCGATTGAGGACCTGGACGGCAAGGTCATCGGCGTGAGTCAGGGTGCTACCACGCAGGGCCTGATCGAGCAGATGATCAAGGACAACGGCTTTAGCTGCAAGCCCGAGTTTAGGGCCTTTAGCGGCTACCC
Source organism: uncultured Collinsella sp. (assembly GCA_900551185.1). Classification (GTDB taxonomy): domain Bacteria; phylum Actinomycetota; class Coriobacteriia; order Coriobacteriales; family Coriobacteriaceae; genus Collinsella. The sequence goes on from URVF01000007.1 coordinate 18,209, forward strand.
TATCATCAAGAGTTCGCTCGACGCCGGCAATATCGACGTCTTTGCCATGGACCGCTCCACGCTGGCCGGCTATATGAACGAGACCGTTGAGCTGTTGCAGCCCGAGGTCAAGTTTGGCGAGCAGGGCTACGGCGTGGCGACCAAGAAGGGCTGCGACCTTTCGGCTGTGGTCGACCAAGTGATTTGCGATCGCCTGGCCGACGGCTGGCTCGACCAAGAGGTCAAGACCTGGGGTCTTGTATAGGCGCATCGTCCAAGGAAGGAATCAAATGCTCGAAGGATTATTTGACGCCGACCGTTGGTCGACGACATTTCAAAACATGGGGCCCTTCTGGGAGGGCTTTGGCGTGACGCTGCAGGTGGTCGTTGCCGGTCTGCTGCTGTCTCTGGTACTGGGCACGCTGCTGGGCGTGTTCTCTACCACCCGTTCGCGTGTGCTGCGTGCCATAAGCCGCGTGTACGTGGAGTTTTACCAGAACACCCCGTTGCCCGTGCAGGTGCTCTTTATGTACATGGCCGGTCCGCAGTTTTTGCAGGCCATAACCGGTGCCGACCAGCCGGTGCGCATCGCGCCGTTCGTGCTGGGCTTCTTGGGTGTTGGCCTGTATCACGCGGCCTACATTTCGGAGGTCATCCGCACCGGCATCGAGGCGGTTCCGCGCGGTCAGATGGAAGCGGCCCAGAGCCAAGGCTTCACCCGTGCGCAGGCGTACTGGTACATCGTGCTGCCCCAGACGTTCAAGATCATTCTGCCGCCGCTGTGCAACCAGGCGCTCAACCTGGTCAAGAACACGTCGGTGCTGGCGCTTGTGGCCGGCGGCGACCTTATGTACCGTTCCGACAACTTTGTGAGTCTGTACGGTTACCTGCAGGGATATATCGTCTGCTGCCTTATGTACTTCATCATCTGCTTTCCGCTTGCCATGCTGGTGCAGTGGCTCGAGCGTCGCTCCAAGGAGCGTCCGCGCGGCGTGAGCTTGGCCGAGCTGGGGCTCGACAACGTAGAGGAGGCCTAGCGCATGGAAATCTTCAACGCGACCAACCTGCTCTACATTTGGGGCGGCTTTGTTAAGACGATCGAGATCTCGGCGCTGTCGATCTTTTTCTCGCTCATCTTTGGCACGGTGCTGGCGCTCGTTAAAAGCTATGCGCCCCGCCCGTTCCGTATTTTGGTGAGCGCCTATATCGAGCTGTTCCGTTGCACGCCAAACTTGCTGTGGATCCTGTTTATCTACTTTACGGTGCAGGGTTTGGACATTGTGATTTCGACCATCGCCTTTACGCTGTTTACCAGCGCTGTTATGGCCGAGATTGTGCGCGGCGGCCTCAACTCGATTCCGCGCGGCCAGTTTGAGGCAGCGCAGAGCCAGGGCTTTGGCTTCTTTGCCACCATGCGCTACATCATTCTGCCGCAGACGTTTAAGACGATCATTCCGGCGCTGTTTAGCCAGTGCACGACCGTCATCAAGGACAGCTCGTATCTTTCGGGCATTAACGTGGCCGAGCTCATGTACACGGCTAACGTCGTGATGGCCCACGCGATCGACCTGTCGCAGGTGCTTATGCTCTACGGCCTGGTGTTTGCGATGTACTTTGTGCTCAACTTTGGTATCTCGCTGCTGGTTCGCGCATATCAGAGACGAATGGTGGCAGCGTAGAATGTGGCAAAGGGACAGCCCCTTTGTCACATAGAGAAAGGAATCGCGATGAGCGATCTGGAGAACAAGAAGAATCCTGTGGTCATTACCATCGCGCGCGACTTTGGCGCCGAGGGCCACGAGATTGGTCGTATCCTCGCCGATGAGCTGGGGATTCCGCTGTACGATAACGAGCTGCTGGTGCGTGCTTCGCTGCGCGCGGGCGAGTCGCTCGACAAGATGGCCGCCTACGACGAGCGCCTGGCCGTGGAGAACATGGCGTTTCTGCCCGACCGCTACGATGCGCGTTCGTACTCGGACAAGTTGTTCCAAAAGATGAGCCAGGTGATTTTGGATCTGGGTGAGACCGAGAGCTGCATTATCGAAGGCCGTCTGTCCGATTATCTGCTGCGCAACAACCCCAACCACATCGCCGTGCTGGTGACTGCGCCCTTTGAGGACCGCGTCGAGATCGTGCGCAAGAAGCGCGGCCTCAACAAAAAGAAGGGCGCCAAGCTGGTCAAACAGCAGCAGAAGGCGCGCGAGGCGTTCTATAAGCGCTATAGCGCCGGCAAGTGGAAGATGACGAGCGGTAAAGACATCGTCGTCAACCGCGCCAAGCTGGGCCGCGAAGGCTGCAAGGACGTCATCGCCGCAGCCTACCGCTACAAGGTGGCGCAGCTCGAAGGCTAGTCGACCAAAACCACCACAAAGGGGACAGGTACCTTTGTGGTGGTTTTTGTTTTAGGCGGAGGGGAAGGCCTTGGTGAGACCGGCGCGCGTCTGCGTGTCGGTCTTTTGGTAGATAGAGCTCAGGTGGCGCCGTACCATGCGCATCGAGATGCCGAGTTCCTCGGCGATTTGCTTGAGCGGGCGTTCGTCCTGGGTTACGGCCACGAGCACGTCGACTTCGCGCGGGGTGAGAGCGTGATCGGTGATGAAGGCCTGACGCTGCTCCTCGATACTCGGTGCTGCCAGCGCCTCCTCGGCAAGCTGTTGATGTTCGCGCTCCTGCTCGGTTTGGGGCAGGCGGAACAAGCCGGCTGCCACGAATGCTGCGCAGGCGGCGACGAGCAAAACGAGCGCGCCGATCATGATGAGGGCAACGTTGCCCGAGGTCACAAGCGCAAGCGAGACGCCCGACGTGGTGAACGCGCACACGTTATTGGCCGCACGGCCCATGCCGGCCCAGAGGGCGGGCGCGTGCATGCGCGGTGCCAGCTGCGTAAACGTGGCGGTAAAGAACGTGACGAAAAAGCCCGAGCTCAGGTAAAAGACAACAAGGCCTAGGTTGGGATCTGCCCCGGCCTCGACGGCCAGGATGGAACTGGTCGAGAGCACGGCGATGCCGAGCATGACAAGTCCCATGTAGCGGCGCTCGGCAAGATCAAAGACGATGCCGGCGGCATAGGCTGCTCCCGCTCCAGTGGCGAGTTTGGGGCCATCTTGGAATGCCAACGAAAAGGCGTGGTGCGTTGCGGCGCCTAACAGTCCGAGCCCAAAGAATGCGATGCGGCCCAGAATCTCGAGGGTAAGCGGACCCGTGGGGAACTGGATCTGGGCCAATCCCGGGATGACGATAGGGACGGCGGCGGCGTTGACGGCTGCCAGTGAGTGGCCTTTGCGCTGTGCGAGCCCGAGCAGCGGCGCGTATCCGATAAAGCCGAGCACGCTCGCACCCAGAATAAAGCCCTGTGCGAGCACAACGCGCTCGGCGCCGGCGAGTAGCCCGATATTGATATCGAAGCGAAACTCGGCAGCAAGGAAGGCGAAGGTAAACAGTGCGAGTGCCAGAAGCGCGTTGATTTTAGTCTTACTCAGGTTCAAGAACGGTCCTTTGGGTGGACGGAATAACCGTTTCCTCGGTTGTAGACCAGGATGGTATGTGCGGGCCTTTGGAAAGCGAAGACCCCCCTCGGCGATTGCGCGCTTGTCGCCTTTTGCGCTGGCAGATGCGCCACTTGAGAATTTGTGCCCCGGGATCCGGCTATCTTCCCGTAACATGGTGTCACAGAAGCACCCCTTACGACAAGGAGGCTGTCTCTTATACACATCTGACGCTGCCGACGATCTTACGCGTGTAGATC
>URVF01000008.1 GCA_900551185.1 uncultured Collinsella sp.
CTACACGCGTAAGATCGTCGGCAGCGTCAGATGTGTATAAGAGACAGGCCCCAAGACGTCGAACAGTCTGCGTCCGAGAAGCCCAAGCGCGGTCGCAAGAAGTCCGCTAAGGCCAAGGCCGTCGAGCAGCATGCCGAGGCCGAGCCGCAGGGCGATTCCAATGCCGAGGCCAGCGATGATGCTTCGGCTAACGAAGACGCCTCCGCAACCGATGGCACCGCCCCCGTCGAGACCGAAGAGAGCGCTCGCCCCAACCGCCGTCAGCACAAGCGCAACGACGAGCGTAATGACCGCAACGAGCGCAAGGACGAGCGTAACAACGATCGCCGCAACCGTCAGCGCGACCGCAAGCAGCGCAATAAGGAGCGCAATGCCGCTCCGACTGAGCCCACGCTTTCGCGCGAGGAGCTCGCGGCCATGAAGGTCGCCGAGCTGCGCGAGAAGGCCAAGGAGTTCGAGATCGAGACGACCGGCAAGAAGAAGGCCGAGCTCGTCGAAGAGATCTACACCACCGCCGCGAAGGCCGAAGGCTTCCGCGATATTAAGGGCATCCTGCAGATTCGCTCGGATAGCTCAGGTATCATCCATGCCCACGGCTACATGAAGTCCAATGACGACGCCTTCGTGCCCGCCTACCTCATCCGCTCCGCGCGTCTGCGCACGGGCGACGTGATCGAGGGCTCGCTTCGTCCCTCGCGCGGCGGCGACAAGCGCGCCGGCCTTGCCAAGATCACGACCGTCAACGGTCTTGATCCCGAACAGGTCCGTAACCGCCCCAAGTTCGGTGATCTTACGCCGGTCTATCCCAACGAGCCGCTGCGCATGGAGCACGGCAAGGATTCCATCACCGGTCGCGCTATCGATATCGTGTCGCCGATCGGCAAGGGCCAGCGTGGCCTGATCGTGTCGCCGCCCAAGGCCGGCAAGACTACGATCCTCAAGAAGATCTGCCAGTCCATCTCCATCAACAACCCCGAGGTGCACCTCATCTGCCTGCTCGTCGACGAGCGTCCCGAAGAGGTCACCGATATGCAACGCTCCATTAAGGGTGAGGTCGTGGCCTCGACCTTCGACATGCCCGCCGACAACCACACTCGCGTGGCCGAGCTCGTGATCGAGCGCGCCAAGCGCATCGTGGAGCTGGGCGGCGACGTCGTGGTGGTGCTCGATTCCATCACGCGCCTTGCCCGTGCCTATAACCTGGCTGCCCCCGCCTCGGGCCGCATCCTTTCGGGCGGCGTCGATTCGGCGGCCCTGTATCCGCCCAAGCGCTTCCTGGGCGCAGCCCGCAATATCGAGAACGGCGGCTCGCTCACCATCCTGGCTTCCGCCCTTATCGATACCGGCTCCAAGATGGACGAAGTCATCTTTGAGGAGTTCAAGGGCACCGGCAACATGGAACTCAAGCTCGACCGCGACCTGGCCGACCGCCGCATCTTCCCGGCCATCGACCCCGTTGCCTCCGGTACGCGTAACGAGGACCTGCTGGTCGACGAGCAGATGCGCCCGTTTGTCTTTGGCCTGCGTCGCATCCTCGCCGGCATGAACAATACCGAGCGCGCGGCTGCGTCGTTTATCAAGGGTCTCAAGGGCACCAATACCAACCAGGAGTTCCTGGTTCGTTCGGCCAAAAAGCACAGCGACTACGAGCAGACGTTCTAAGTCGCTCGCCGCACGCTAAAACCGCTTATCGCTCTATTGAGGGGCCGGGGTTTATGCCCCGGCCCTTTTTGCATGGCGCCTTTGAAAACATTTTTTGAGCTTGAGACCGGTAGCCAGCGGCTTTCTCGTTTCAATCCGACATCTCCGCTTGCAATCGGGGGTGTGGTTTCGCATAATAGCTTTTAAGCTTCGCGACGGAAAACGCAGATGAAACGAACCATATACCGTTGCTTTGGGGCTCTGGCCCCGCTTCATCTTCTCTCGCGCAGCCAACTGAATGATGCGATTTGGGTGCTGGAAGATGGGGAGAGCTCATGGCTTCTTCTGATGCAACACAACGAGCAGTCCTTGCTGGACTTTCCTGCGGAATCGGCCTTGCCGCTCCCGTGGTGATGTATGCTGCCACGCTGCCGTTTTCGTCGGTGAACGAGACGGTCGTCGCGGGCGCCGTGCCGTTTGCCGTGGGTGCCGTGGCCGGCGTGGGAATCTATGCCGCCTCGCTGGGCATTTCTGAATATCGCGCTCAGCATGCCGAGCGCCTGTTCGAGCCCGACGCCATGGGCGGTGCTGCTCAGTTTGGCCGAACCCACAACGAATTCAAGACCGCCTCGATCCCGGCGCAGCAGTATGCCGCTCCTCAGACCGCTTCTTCCGCATCGTTTGATGCCGAGCAGCCTTCATCGGTCTTTTCCGGCCTGACCGGTGCCTTCCAGCGCCGTCATGCCGACGACGGCGTCCCCACCATCGCCCGCGCCGCAGACGCCATGAGCGAGGACGACGCCTGGTCCATGATCGATAGCATGCTCGACGACGATTCGCCGGTCAGCTGCGATCCCACGCGCTCACGCGACGTCTATCAGGTCGCTATCGACGAACTCACCTACGGCGGGCAGACCGGCTCCTATAACCGCGACGACATCGCTGCCGCCGCGCGTGCCGTTTCGGGCTCTCAGGCCGCCCCTGCGGGCAGTACGGCCGCCTTCGTGGCGCTTGTGGCCAACGCCTCCAACAATGCCGCCAACAACGCTGCCAACAACGCTGCAACGGCTCAGCCCGTTACGTATGACACCGCCGTTCCCGTGAATCCGGTATCCATGCCTGACCCCTATGCCAACGAGCCCCTGGCTGCCGACGACGAGGAGACCATTGCTGCCCGTCGTGCTGCCGAAAGCTCGCTGTGGGGCGCTCCTGCCCAGCAGCAGGCAGCTGGGGCGGTGCCGTACAACACAAACATCGCCAACATGCCCGTCATCAGCGACTCCTCCGCCGTGGCTATCGACCTCGATGATCTTGACGAGCCTGTGATCTCAAACGACATGCCGTATACGGTGGCCGCTCCGGCAGATGCCCCGGCTTCTGCGTCCCAGCCCGTCGCAGTCGACGAGCCCGTCGACGCTGCCGCCGAGGAGGACGTGCCCATGGCCGATTACTCCGGCCATGAGGGCATGTGGGCCGCGGCTGCGGCAATTTTGGATGAGATCGGCGAGCCTGCTCCCGTTACCACCTTCGCGCCCACTCCTGCCCCCGCACCCGCGGCTCCCGCCTATGTCGGCCGTCACAGCGCCGTGTTCCCCGAGGACACCGCCCGCATCTCTCGCGAGGGTATCGAACGTGCCGAGGCCATCGCTGCCGGCGTTATGGAGAATCGTCGCCACGAGCGCGTCAACCAGATTCTCGAGGAAGAGATCAATCGCGTTCAGTCTGCGGCGGTGAGGCGCACGGGCCGTGCGTATCTGAGCGTTATCGAGGGTGGTACCGCCAGCCTTGAGCCGCTCTGTGCGGAGGCATAGCGTTTGCATGGTTAAAATCAATCGCAAGTGGGCAGTCGCATCCTGCCTTATGGTGCTGCTGATTTGGGGCAACTCGTTGGTTCCCGGAGCGGGGTCTGGCTCACTGAGCCTGTCGATCATGGAGGCCGTTCGCGGCTTTCTGCACGGCATGGGGCTTCCGTACGAGTGGGTGACCAACTTCGTCGTTCGCAAATGCGCGCATTTTACCGAATACATGGTACTCGGCATTCTGGCGACACACGCGTTTGACGTTGAGGGCCGTCGCACCTTTGATGTGCTGCTTCCCACGGCGGTTTTCCTGCTGCTGATTCCCTCGATCGACGAGACGATTCAGCTCTTTGTGCCCGGTCGTGCCGGCATGATCACCGACGTGATGATCGACTGCTGCGGCGCGATGATGGGCGTTGCGCTTCGATATCTCCTACGATCGCTCATATGTGCCAAAAAGGCCGCCTAGGACACGTTGCTTGGTCCTAGCGGCCTTTCTTCGTTTGAGGGCTTCTATGAGGGCGTGACGGCGTTTCGCCGGAGGCGGCAGGACGCCGTCACGCCCGGCAGGCGTGCTTACGACTGAAGCGCCTGTGCACCCAGGGCCAGGCAACCCATGATGCCCTGCTTGCCCTCGAGGCTGTTATTGACAATGTAGGAATCGATGTCGTTGACCTCGGGCGTGACGATATAGCCGTTGAGCATCTCGGCGCACTTTTTGCGGGCGAGCGGCACGATAGGGGTGTGGTCGGCCACGCCGCCGCCGATGATCATCTTCTGCGGGGCATAGCACAGCGTGTAGGTCATGAGCGCCTGCGCAAGGTATCCGGCAAGCAGGTCCATGGCCTCCGGGTCGTCGGCCATCTCTCCGGCACTCTTGCCACCCCAGCGTTTTTTGACGCCGGGGCCGGCGATGAGGCCCTCGAGGCAGTTGTCGTGGAAGGGGCAGCCGCTGTGCTCGCCGATGGTGTCTCGCGGGTCGCGTGTGACCAGGATGTGCCCGGCCTCGGGATGCATCATGCCGTGCACGAGCTTGCCGCCCGAGAGCACGCCAGCGCCCACGCCGGTGCCGATGGTCAGGTAGACCACGTCCGTGAGGCCCTGCGCGCAGCCAAAGGTGACCTCGCCCAAGCAGGCGACGTTGACGTCGGTGTCGTAGCCGCAGGGAATATTGAGCTCGTTTTGAATGGTGCCCAGCAGATCAAAGTAGCGCCATGCCGTCTTGGGGGTCTCCAATATCTTGCCGTACTGGGGCGAGGCAGGGTTGACTGCGGTGGGGCCAAAGGCGCCGATGCCCAGCGCAGCGATGCCCTTGTCGGCAAACCATGCGTTGACGGCCTCAACGGTCTCCTGCGGGGTCGTGGTCGCGATCTGCTCACGCTCCAGGACCGTACCGTCTGCATAGCCCGTGGCGCAAACCATCTTGGTGCCGCCAGCCTCGAGCGCTCCGATAAGCTGCTGCTCTGCCATGGTGATTTCCTTTCCAGGATAAGTTGCGCTATACCTAAAGTATAGCGCTCTAAACAAATTAAGAAAGCGCTATAAAAGAAGCCCCGCACCGCTACGGGCGGTGCGGGGCTTCTTTGGTTACTTTAGTTGCCGGGCCGTCCTTACCCGCGCGGTTTGATTTTATCACGCAGCGATTTGAGGTTCTCCAGCGCCGCGTTGAGCGTCTCGTCACGCTTGGCAAAGTGGAAGCGGATCAAATGGTTGACGGGCTCACGGAAGAAACTTGAGCCGGGCACAGCGCCCACGCCCACCTTTGAGGCCAGGTCCTCGCAGAACTCGAGGTCGCTGTCGTAGCCAAACTCCGAGATATCCATCATCACGTAGTAGGCGCCCTGCGGCACGTTATGCTCAAGACCGATGCTATCGAGCCCCTGGCAGAACAGGTCGCGCTTGGCGGTATAGAGGTCGAGGACCTCGTCGTAATAGCTGTCGTCGAAGTTGAGTGCGGTGACGACGGCCTCCTGCAGGGGAGCGGCGGCGCCCACCGTGAGGAAGTCGTGGACCTTCTTGATGCGCTCGGTAATCTCGGCCGGGGCGATGGTGTAACCCAGACGCCAACCGGTGATGGAGTAGGTCTTGGACAGCGAGCTGCAGCTGATGGTGCGTTCGAACATGCCAGGCAAGGTGGCCATATAGACGTGCTCGTGGGGCGCGTAGACGATGTGCTCGTATACCTCGTCGGTGATGCAGTACGCGTCGTACTTTTTGCACAGGTCGGCGATAAAGGTGAGCTCTTCGCGCGTAAAGACCTTGCCGCAGGGGTTGGAAGGATTGCACAGGACGATGGCCTTGGGGTCGTTGTCGCGGAAGGCAGCCTCGAGTACCTCACGGTCAAAGTCGAATGTGGGCGGGTTGAGCGGCACATAGATTGGCTCGGCACCCGAGAGGATGGTGTCGGCGCCGTAGTTCTCGTAGAACGGCGAGAAGATGACGACCTTGTCGCCGGGGTTCGTGACCGTCATCATGGCGGCCATCATGGCCTCGGTGGAGCCGCAGGTGACCACGATGTTCTCGTTGGGGTTGATCGGCATGCCCATAAAATGCTCCTGCTTGGCGGCAAGCGCCTCGCGCATGGCCTGGGAGCCCCAGGTGATGGAGTACTGGTGGTAGAGCGGGTTGGGGTCGGTGGCGATGGTGCTCAGACTCTCGAGCAGCTGCGCCGGGGGATCAAAGTCGGGGAAGCCCTGCGAGAGGTTGACGGCGCCGTACTTATTGGAGATGCGCGTCATGCGGCGGATGACCGAATCGGCAAACGTTGCCGTGCGATTGGAGAGTTCTTTCATGCTTGTCCTTTCGAACATCGGGGTGGGGCAAGTTTACTCCTATGAAACCGGTGGGATTTGCTCGAAATGGATCGGAAAAACTCTTTTCAAAATTCTTGAAAATTGGGGCTTGCATCGCGTGGCGTTCCTTGCAATAATAGTCGAGCGCGAAGCGCACAGGACACGGTGGGTGTAGCTCAGTTGGCTAGAGCGACGGGTTGTGGTCCCGTAGGTCGAGGGTTCGAGTCCCTTTACCCACCCCAGTTCTTGCTTCGTGTTGATATCGGGTCGTTAGCTCAGTTGGTAGAGCAGGGGACTCTTAATCCCAAGGTCCAGGGTTCGACCCCCTGACGGCCCACCCAAAGATTGTTAGGACGGTCAACTTCGGTTGGCCGTCTTTTTTGTTTACCTTTCATGGGGTCGAACCCGTCGGGGCGCTGAGCTGAGGAAATGCGTAAGCATTTGCCAGCGCAGCGCGCAAGGTGCGAAGCACCGCAGCGGCCGCCTGCGCAGCAGGCTGACCCCCTGACGGCCCACCAAAGCATGTTAAAGCGACTGGCTTCGGCTGGTCGCTTTTTTGTTTGCCTTGCATGGAGTCGAACCCGAAAGTGCGCGGAGCTGAGAATTCTACACCCTGATTCCCTTAGGGACAACACGGCTAAAGCCCCGTAAGCGTGTTCACCTTAGGGGAATCATGCTTACGGGGCTCGATACATGTTGAGAAATTGTGATCAAACTCAAATTGAGATTCGATTTAGTCTGCTCGATAGTGCGAACCCAGACTTTCGGTCCGCTCGCGCATGGCTTTGACCATCTCGGTTGCCAGCTTAATTTGCGATTGCAGGCGAGCGAGGGCTGCGATTTCGCTGTCCTGGGCGTTTTCCATACTCAAGGCTGCAGTCTCGGCCCTCAGGCCTTCAAGTTCCTGCAACGCTGCGGATAGGCCTGTCTCGGTGCGGTTGATCATGCAATACGCGCTCATCGTGTGCTTGAGGCTGCAAGTCAGGCGTTCTGCGTCTGCCCTGACAAGGCCGCGGTGGGGGAGCGCAGCATCCCTTGGGGCAGCCACTTTGAGAGTATTCAATGCCGTCCGAGCTGCGGAAGCGCCCGCGATGCGCCCAAATACGATGCCGTTGGCGCTCGACAGGCCTCCGATGCGATCGGCGCCGTGCATACCGCCTGTTGCCTCGCCACAGGCGTAGAGGCCCTCAACGCCCGTGTACGCAGTCTTGTCGATTTTGATGCCGCCATTGGCAGCGTGGGCATACATCGCCACGCGCATCTCGTCGGTCGGTGCGATGCCGTGCTCGTCTTGTAGCCAGGTGGCAAAGGTCTGCACAAACTCGGGGACGTCCTTGCGGGGGAAGTCGTAGTGGAGAGCCAGGCCTTCGGCACCCGCTTGATCGATGGCAAGATCGATGGCGCGGGAAGCCAGGCGCGAGGTGAAAGGACCATATCCGGAGCGTTGCTCAAGTAGATCGTCCATCTTGCCGTCGGTAATATCGACCGGCTGGTCGAACTTGACGTAACGCCAGGTCTTCTCGTTAAAGACAAGGTTGCGTTTGGGCTCAATGAAGCCGGGCATCATTTGCATGAACTCTATATTAGTAATGGACGCACCGTGCGCGAGCGCGATGGCCTGTGATGAGCTGAGTACGTCGGCGGAAGTGAGGCTGCGCTCGAACAGGCCGCCTGTGCCACCGGCTGCGATGATAGTGGCTTTAGTTGTAAAGGTCACGATGCACTCGTCTGTTTGGTTGTAGAGCACGGCGCCGGTAATCTTTCCGGTTGTGTCATCAACAAGGTCGATAAGTTCGTGGCGGGGGAGCAGGTGGATGCCGAGCGACTCGATCTGGGTCGTCAGAGCGTCCTCAAGGGGCTTGCGGGTGAGGCCGCGCCACATGCGTGTCTTGTGGTCAAAGCAGGGGATAAACTGCTTCTGCTGGGCGCTCTCGGCACTTTGCGGACGCTGGAGTTGGACGCCCAGATCCTGCTCGAGCCAGTCAATCGCCTGAGGAATACCGTGGACAAACGTCTGGACGAGCGTAGGGTCGGCAACGCCGCCGCCCACGGCCTGGATGGTGTCGATGAGGTCCTGCTCGTCGCCTTCGTCGACGGGGCCAATAAGGCCCAGGCCCCAGGTGCCCGGGAAAAAGCTCGATCCGCTCATGGTCTTGCCGGCGCTTGCGATGGTAACGGTTGCGCCTGCACGAGCTGCTTCTATGGCGGCGCAAAGGCCTGCAATGCCCGATCCAATTACCAGTACATCAGTCGATTCCATCGGATTCCTTTCTCGTCCGGCGCATTGTCGCACGGGTGATCGGCAATGGGGCCGCAAAGACTCGGCAAATCGGTAAAGGGCAAATATGGCAGGTGGGCGTCATGGACGCTCTGACGCTCCATCTCATCACATCTCGTATTTCGTCCCAACTGATATATCGGCATTGGTGCCCTGCGACAGCGCAAACAAAAAGAGCCGCTACCCGAGTGGATAGCGGCTCCAAAGCTCAACTATATGAGCATCGCGCGGGCGCGATTAGGCCTTGAGGGCCTCCTCGACGGCGACAGCGCAGGCGACGGTGGCACCGACCATGGGGTTGTTGCCCATGCCGATGAGACCCATCATGTCGACGTGCGCAGGCACGGAGGAAGAACCGGCGAACTGGGCGTCGGAGTGCATACGGCCCATGGTGTCGGTCATGCCGTAAGAGGCAGGGCCGGCGCCCATGTTGTCCGGGTGCAGGGTACGGCCAGTGCCGCCACCAGAAGCGACGGAGAAGTACTTCTTGCCAGCCTCGAGGCGCTCCTTCTTGTAGGTGCCAGCGACGGGGTGCTGGAAGCGCGTGGGGTTGGTGGAGTTACCGGTGATCGAGATGTCGACGTTCTCGTGCCACATGATGGCAACGCCCTCGCGGACGTCGTCGGAGCCGTAGCAGTTAACGGCAGCGCGGGGACCATCGGAGTAGGGGATGGTCTCGACGACCTTGAGCTCGCCCGTGTAGTAGTCGAACTGGGTCTTCACGTAGGTGAAGCCGTTGATGCGGGCGATGATCTGAGCAGCGTCCTTGCCCAGACCGTTGAGGATAACGCGCAGCGGCTTCTTACGAGCCTTGTTGGCGTTCAGAGCCAGGCCGATAGCACCCTCAGCGGCAGCGAAGGACTCGTGGCCAGCCAGGAAGGCGAAGCACTCGGTGTCGTCGGAGAGCAGCATAGCGCCCAGGTTACCGTGGCCCAGACCGACCTTGCGGTCCTCGGCGACAGAGCCGGGAACGGTGAAGGCCTGGATGCCCTCGCCGATGATGGCGGCAGCCTCAGAAGCGGTCTTGGCGCCACGCTTGACAGCGAGAGCGCAGCCGAGGGTGTAGGCCCACTCGGCGTTCTGGAAGGCGATGGACTGGGTGTTGTTGACGATCTCACGCGGGTTGAAGCCCTTGTCGGTGCAGATCTGCAGAGCTTCCTCGAGGGAGGCGATGCCGTTGTCGGCGAGGCACTTGTTGATCTTGTCAGCGCGGCGCTCGTAACCTTCGAACGTAACAGTCATAGTTATTTCCCTCCCTTTCTACTCGTGAACCGGGAACACGCTGGCGACGGAGTGAGTCTCCTCGTCGGTGCGCGGGTCGATGTACTTGGCAGCGTTCTCCCACTGACCATAGTGGCCCATAGCGCCAGCGATGGCCTCCTCGGGGGTCTTGCCGGCCTTGACGGCGTCGGTGAACTTACCGAGGTTCAGGAACTCGAATGCGATGATCTCGTTCTTGTCGTTGAGAGCCATGCGGGTGACGTAGCCCTGAGCGAGCTCGAGGTAACGAGCGCCCTTGGCCTTGGTGCCGAACATGGTGCCGACCTGAGAGCGAAGGCCCTTGCCGAGGTCGTCGAGGGAGGCGCCCACGGGCAGGCCGCCCTCGGAGAACGCGGTCTGGCTGCGGCCGTAAACGATCTGCAGGAAGATCTCGCGCATAGCAACGTTGATGGCGTCGCAGACGAGGTCGGTGTTGAGGGCCTCGAGGATGGTCTTACCGGGAAGGATCTCGGAAGCCATGGCGGCAGAGTGGGTCATGCCCGAGCAGCCGATGGTCTCAACGAGGGCCTCCTCGATGATGCCGTCCTTGACGTTCAGCGTGAGCTTGCAGGCGCCCTGCTGAGGTGCGCACCAACCCACACCGTGCGTAAGACCGGAGATGTCGGAAATCTCCTTAGCCTGGACCCACTTGCCCTCCTCGGGGATGGGTGCGGGGCCGTGGTATGCACCCTTGGCAACGGGGCACATGTTCTCCACTTCCTGTGAGTACTGCATGCCTCTCCTCTCTATCGTGTTGGCGTCCCGTCTGGGGGTCGTGGCTGGCGATTGCCGGGCGACCCTTCGAATGGGACATGACATGCAGCCCCTATAATACCGCGAAATGCACGGAATATTCGGCGAACGGCTCAGTTTTCGTAGCGAGAAGCGCGGAACTTTCAATTGAAGCGATTTAAATGAGATGTATTCATCAGAAGTGCGTGTTCCATATTTATCGGTTTTGGTTATCTTGCGGAAACGGCGCATTGTCTGACCTGTGCAGCAGTGCCGTTCGCCGGTTGTTTGCCGCCATTTGCTGGGCACAGATGCCATTTTGCGTGAATGTTTTGATGGCACGTTTCAATCGTGGTGTATTGGAAGGCGCAAGTTGATCCCGCTAAGGGGGGTGCCGTGCAGCGCGTTTGGAGAACGGTCACCGGCTTTTACCATGTTTCGGCCCGTGGCACCGGAAAACAGATCATCTTTGAGACCGATGACGACCGGTGGGAGTTTTTGGAGCTGATGCGCGACTGCTGCCGCGATGCCGGCGTGACGGTCGTGGCGTGGTGTCTCATGAGTGACTACGTGGATCTGGTGCTCTCGGACTATGAGGACACGATGAGCGCGGCGATGCAACGTCTGCTTTTGACGTATGCTCGTCGGTTCAACAAGCGTACCGGACGCTCCGGACATTTATTCCAAAACCGCTTTGACCGGCGCTCGCTCGACAGCGATCGATATTTGATGGCTGCTATTCGCTCCGTGCATGCCAATCCGCAGGAGGCGGGTATTGCTCTGATCGAGCGCTATCCGTGGAGCAGCTTTGCCGAGTATCTACGGGCCTATGACAACGATATGACGAGGGGATTTTGCGACCCTTCTTGTGTGCTTGAGCTTTTTGGTTCTGCCAAGACCTTTATTGCCTATTCGCTTTCGACGCTCGACGACGGCGAGTCTGCGATGCCCGATCTGGAAGAGACGGAGTGGGAGCGGTACGCCTTTGCCGAAAAGTTGGCGAAGGGGCTCGGGGTTCCGCTCCACGGGGTTAAGGCCGCACCGTCGGCGCAGCGCAACATCGTTATTCTTGGCTTGCACGATGCCGGTTTTACGGTGCGTCAGATTGAGCGATATACGGGGGTTGGCAAAAGTACCGTTTCTCGCATTGTGCGCGCTTATGCGCAGGTGAACGCGGAGGCTGAGGGCTCGAAATAAAGGCAGAAAAGAAAATGGCCGAATCGCGAAAGTTAAGCGATTCGGCCAACTGAATTCTTCAGATTTGAGACAACTATTACTGATTATTTTGCCCCTCGAGCATGCCGTCGAGGGTGCGCCAGGCGAGCTCGGCGCACTTGACGCGGGCGGGCATGTGCGAGATGTCCTGGAGCTGGGCGGCCTCGTCCAGGTCTTCCAGGTCCTCCTCGGAGAGCTTCTCGCCGCGGATCATGGCGAGGAAAAGCCCCGCCAAGCGACGTGCTTCCTCGACCGTCTCGCCGGTGATGAGGTCGGCCATGATGTCGGCGCTGGCCTGGCTGATGGCGCAGCCGTGTCCGGTAAACGAGGCCTCCTCGATTACGTTGTTCTCGACACGCAGCTGCAGGGTGAGTTCGTCACCGCAGCTGGGGTTAATGCCGTCGTGCTCGTGCGTGGGGGCATCCATCTCGTACTTGTAGTCGGGGTGCGAGTTGTGCTCCATAAACGTGGTGGAGGTGTACAGATTACCCATTGAACGTGCTCCAAACGTGATGAAGGCCGGCGATGAACTTGTCGATATCGGCCTTGTCGTTGTAGAAGGCCACGCTGGCGCGGCAGCAGGCGAGGTTCTCGACGCCCAGCCAGGTGAGCAGCGGCTGCGCGCAGTGGTGGCCGGCGCGGATGCACACGCCGTCCATGTCCATAATGCTCGCGACGTCGTGCGGATGGATACCCTTGACGTTAAAGCTGACGACGCCGTGGTGGTTGTCCCAATAGATGGAGCCGATGATCTGGACAAAGTCGAGCTGCATGAGCTCGCCCATCAGGTAGTGGACGAGTGCCTTCTCGCGGGCCTGGATGTTTTCGTAGCCCACCGTATTGACCAGGTAATCAAGCGCCGCGCCCGTGGCGAAGATGCCGGCGGCGTCCTGCGTGCCGGCCTCGAACTTCTCGGGGACGGGCGCCCAGACAGCGTCCTGCTCGGTGACCGAGTCGATCATCTCACCGCCGGTAAGCATGGGCGGCATGGCGTTGAGCAGGTCCATCTTGCCCCACAGCACGCCGATGCCCATGGGGCCCATGGCCTTGTGTGCGCTAAAGGCAAAGAAGTCGGCTCCCAGGTCGGCCACATCGACCGGCATGTGCGGCAGCGACTGCGCGCCGTCGACGACCAGATAGCCGCCGTACTTATGGACGAGCTTGCCGAGGTTCTTGACCGGGTTCTCGACGCCCAGCACGTTAGAAACCTGACCCACGGCCAGAATTTTGGTCTTGGGACCAACCTTGGTAAGAACCTCCTCGGTGGTGAGCTGGCCGGTCTTGGTGGGGTAGAGGTAGACGAGCTTGGCGCCGGTTTCGCGGCAGACCTGCTGCCACGGGATTAGGTTGGAGTGGTGCTCCATGATGGTGATGACGACCTCGTCACCGGGCTCGAGCACCGTGGGTGCAAAGCTCTTGGCGACCAGGTTGAGCGACTCGCTCGTGTTGCGGGTGAAGACGACCTCGTTGGCCTGGGCGGCGCCGATGAGGTCGGCGATCTGTTGGCGGACCTTCGCGATGGCGTCGGTGGCCTCGACGGACAGCGAGTACAGGCCGCGAAGGGGGTTGGCGTTCATACGCTGATAGAAGTCGCGTTCGGCGTCGAGCACACAGGCAGGGCGCTGCGCGGTGGCGGCGCTATCGAGGAAGGCGATCTCGGGGTGCTGCTGGAACAGCGGGAACTGGCCCTTGTAGGGGTTGGTCTCGATGTCCACAGTGGGCCAGCCGCGCGAAGCCTCGTCGCTGGCGTCGAGCTCCATGGGCTCGGGGGCAGTACAGGTGTCGCATTTAACGTGCTCGGTGTCGATCATGCGAGCTCCTCTTCAAAGTTGTCGATCAGGTTGTTGCCCAGGCGGACGACGGCGGCGCGGGTGCGCTCGTCGGTGGCGGAAAGCGCGGCGTCCTCCAGCTTGGCGCGGATGAACAGGTCCTCGGCGGCGTTTTGGTCAAGGCCTCGGCAGGCGAGGTAGAACAGTTGCTCGTCGCGGACGTGACCGATGGTGGCGCCGTGGTTGCCGGCAACGTCGTCCTCGTCGCAGAGAATGACGGGGACGGTCTTGTTGTCGACGCCCTTGTTGGCTAACAGCACGGTTTCGCGCTCGGTGCCGACGGCACCCTTGCAGCCGTGCACGAGGTCGATGGTGCCGCGGTAGACCTTCTTGGACGTGCCGGTCAGCACGCCGTTGGCGTCGATCTCGCACTCGGTCTTGCGACCGCGGTGGCGCAGCTCGTAGTTAAAGTCGCGCACCTGCTCGCGGGCGCCCAGGTAGTCAGTATCGATGGTGACCTTGGCGGTATCGCCCAGTAGGTCGCCGGCAAGGCCGGTGGCGCTGGCGCCGGCACCCAGGACGGTGTGTTGCACGTTGACGCGCGCGCCCTCGTCCAGGAACAGGCCGGTGTCGTCGAGCGCGATCCAGCTATCGTCGAGCGTCTGCGTGCAGGTCACGTTGACGGTGGCGTACTCGTGGGTGCACACGCGTAGCACGGAGCCCACGACACCCTCGCCGGTAACGGGGGAGTCTAGGGCAATATGCAGATTGAGCGTCGACTGGGGACGGGCGATGACGTCGATGGCGGCGATGGCCGCGGCGGCATCGACACCGCTCACACGCACGGTAACCGTGGCGTGCTGGTATGTGGGCACATCGATGACGACGCGCTTAGTGGCGTGCTCGGCCAGGTAGGTGTAGGCAGCCTCGCCCATGCCAGTCTCGAAGGCCTCAGCGGGGGAGAGCTCCTCCTCCAGCTTAATGGCACCGGCCTGGTAGATGGAGGTGGCGGGCACGTCAAGCTCGGTCTCGCGCGTGATGCGGGCGCGGTCGGCGGCATCGCCAGGGGCGGAGGCGCGGCGCTCGGGGAAGCGCTCGGCCATGGCGTCCATGGCGGCGTCGAACGCGTCTGCCACGCCAGCAAACTGCTCTTCCAAGCCCTCAGCCTCAACGGCCTCGGCGGGAGCGGCGGCAAGCTCGTCAGAGAGCTCGAGCTTGGTCTGATTCATCTTCAGCCAGCCCCATGTGGCGGCCGGCATCGCATTGACCTGCTCAAGGGTGGTAGCAGCGGTGTTCGTGGTCTGATTCATTATCCGATCGCTCCTTCCATCTCGAGCTTGATCAGGTTGTTCATCTCGACGGCGTACTCCAGCGGCAACTCCTTGGAGACCGGGTTGGCAAAGCCGTTGACGATCATGGTGCGGGCCTCTTCCTCCGAGATGCCGCGGCTCATCAGGTAGAACACCTTGTCGTCGCCGATACGACCGATGGTGGCCTCGTGGCCGATGTCGACGTTCTTGGCGCGGATGTCCATGGCCGGAATAGTGTCGGAGCGGCTCTGGTCGTCGAGCATGAGCGACTGACAGCTCACGGTTGCCTTGGAACCCTCGGCCTTGGGCGTGGCCACGATGGAGCTGCGGAAGGTCTGGATACCGCCGCTCTTAGAGATGCCCTTGGTCTCGACGGTTGCCGAGGTATCGGGTGCGTTGAGCACGACCTTGCAGCCGGTGTCGAGGTTTTGACCGGCGCCGGCAAAGGTGATGCCGGTAAAGCTCGAGCGGGCGCGGCGGCCGTTGAGCACGCTCATGGGGTAGAGGTAGCCCACGTGGCTGCCGAAGGAGCCACTGATCCACTCGATGTCGCCGTCCTCGTCCACGCGCGCACGCTTGGTGTTGAGGTTGTACATGTTCTTGGACCAGTTCTCGATGGTCGAGTAGCGCAGGTGTGCGCGCTTGCCCACAAAGAGCTCGACGGCGCCGGCGTGGAGGTTGGCCACGTTGTACTTGGGCGCGGAGCAACCCTCGATAAAGTGCAGGTCGGCATCGTCCTCGACGATGATGAGCGTGTGCTCAAACTGGCCGGCGCCCTTGGCGTTGAGGCGGAAGTAGCTCTGCAGCGGAAAATCGAGCTTGGTGCCCTTGGGAACGTAGACAAACGAGCCTCCCGACCACACGGCACCGTGCAGGGCCGCAAACTTGTGGTCGGTGGGTGGGATGAGCGTCATGAACTTCTCGTGGATGAGCGGCTCCCACTGCGGGTCGTGCAGGGCCTCCTCGATGCCGGAGTAGACGATGCCCATCTTGGACGCGGTGTCCTGCATGTTGTGGTAGACCAGCTCGGAGTCGTACTGCGCGCCGACGCCCGCCAGATAGCTGCGCTCGGCCTCGGGGATGCCCAGGCGCTCAAAGGTGTTCTTGATGTCGTCGGGCACCGACTCCCAGTCGTGCTTTTGGTCGGTGTTGGGCTTGACGTAGGTGACGATGTTGTCCATGTCTAGGCCCTCGATGGAGGGACCCCACGTCGGGTCGGGAAAACGATTGAATATCTCGAGGGACTTTAAGCGCAGGTCGAGCATCCACTGCGGCTCGTCCTTCTTGGCGCTGATCTCGCGCACGATGTCGGGCGTGATGCCGGCGTCGAGACGCTCGAATCCCTCCTCGCCATAGGTGAAGTCGTAGAGGCTGCGGTCGATGTCCGCGACCTCGGTGCGGTTCTTGGTCATTGCGTCGCCCCTTTACGCCTGCTGCTCGGCAGCGGCGGCCTCGGCCTGGGCGCGCTGCTCGGCGGCCTCGCGCTCGAAGGTCTCAAAGCCGTTCTTGTCAATCCAGGGGATGAGCGAGGCGTCGTCCTCGCGCACAATATGGCCCTTGACCATAACGTGGACGCGGTCGACATCCAGGTGCTCCAGGATGCGCGTGTTGTGCGTGATGATGAGCATGGAGCCGTCGCGGCTCTTGCGGTAGGCGTCCATGCCGTGGCTGACGGTGGACAGGGCGTCAACGTCCAGACCGGAGTCGGTTTCGTCCAGGATGGCGAGCTTGGGCTGCAGCAGCAGAAGCTGGAGCATCTCGACCTTCTTTTTCTCGCCGCCCGAGAAGCCCACGCCCAGCTCACGGTTGAGGTAGGCGGTGTCCATGTTGAGCTCGGCAGCGAGCTCCTTGACGCGACGGCGGAACTCCTTGCCCTTCATCTCCAGGCCGGGGCGGCCGGCGATGCTGGCGCGCAAAAAGCTCGACAGCGGCACGCCCGGGATCTCGACTGGGGCCTGGAAGCTCAGGAACAGGCCGGCGCGCGAGCGCTTGTCGGTGGTGAGCTCGGTGATGTCCTGGCCGTCAAAGACGATGCGGCCGTCATTGACGGTATAGACGGGGTCGCCCATGACCAGG
This sequence comes from uncultured Collinsella sp., assembly GCA_900551185.1. Lineage (GTDB taxonomy): Bacteria > Actinomycetota > Coriobacteriia > Coriobacteriales > Coriobacteriaceae > Collinsella. The sequence goes on from URVF01000008.1 coordinate 16,873, forward strand.
TGGCCGAGGGTGGACTTGCCGGCGCCGTTGGGTCCCATCAGCACGTGGGTCTCGCCGGCGGCGACGTTGAGGTTGACGTTGTGGAGGATGGTCTTCTCGTCCACGGAGGCGGTCAGACCTTCGATGGAAAGCAGCGGATTTGCGCTCATGCTGTCCCTCTCTGTATATGGTGTACTCATAGGTGTACTAAACCCTAGGAATCTTCTCGGAATAAAGTTACTATGGGTTCGGCGTTAGTCAAGTGAAAACCCGACTAATCCACTCGACTTTTTAGATGTGGGACATAATAATCAGGTTTGTTTGCCCCGCGTGCATAAGATTTGGGACAAACACTCCTGGTATTTTGTCCCAGCAACGATGGGAGGGTAGGTATGCTCATTTCTTCCAAGGGCCGCTATGCCCTCCGGCTGATGATCTATATCGCGGCGCTCGGCGACGCCGAGGGCAAGATTGCCCTGCGCGAGGTTGCCGACCGCGAGCATATCTCGCAAAAGTATTTGGAGCAGCTGGTTCGTCCGCTTATGAAGGCGGGCCTGCTTAAGAGCGTGCGCGGCAAGGGCGGCGGCTACATGATGGCCAAGGATCCAGCCGAGGTGCGTGCCGGCGACATCCTGCGCGCCGTCGAGGGCAGCACGGCACCCGTGGCGTGCGACGGCATCGACAACAGCTGCACCCGCAGCGATTTGTGCTCGACCGTCAAGTTCTGGCGCGGTCTGGACGACGTGATCGAAAAGTACGTCGACGGCGTAACGCTGGCCGACTTGGCCGCCGTTCCCGAAATCAACTTTGACATTAAGCTGTAGGGGTGCAAATGGCATCTCTCGACAAGGTGTACAAGCAAATCGAAGTTTTTGCTCGGGAATGTGACGCCGAGAAGGTCGTGTTGTTTGGTTCTCGTGCTCGAGGCGACAACTTGCCCAAGAGCGATATTGACATCGCCGTAGCAGGTTGCCGGGATTTCGGCCGTTTCTCATATTTGATCGAGGAACATCTTGATACTCTTTTAGATGTAGATGTCGTCAATCTCGACGAGTCCCTATCGCAGCAATTGCTCGATGAGATTGCCAAGGATGGTGTGATTCTGTATGAAAAAATATGAGAACTTTGTTAGCGCCTTGGCGAATCTTGAGGATGCGCCCAATCAGGATCTCAACAATGATTTTGTTCAGAGTGGATTGATTAATAAGTTCAATCTTCAATTTGAACTGAGCTGGAAGCTCCTTAAGCGTCTGCTCGAGTATGAGGGCGCCACGCTTGCCGCGTCGGGGTCTCCTCGTGCCATCTTGAAGGAGTCCTACCGATTCTACGACTTTATTGATGAGGCAGCCTGGCTGGATATGCTCAGAGACCGCAATACGAACGTCCATATCTACGACAACAAGCTCGCTCAAGATTTGATTCAGCGCATCTTGAACGTCTATATTCCCGCTTTCTGTCAGTTGAGGGACGGGCTGATGGAGCGATACGGCGAGCTTCTGATGGCGCCCGACGACCAGTTTGTTTAATTACTTAAGATTTCGCGGAGGGTTGTTGCCGTTTACCGAGGGGTTGTTGTGCAACAACGGGCGAGCTGCAATACTTAGTTTTATCTTTGCAAACTGCACTTTAACTACACCAATGCAGGGAGGATCTTATGCAGCCCAAGCATTCCGCGATTGTCGCGGGCCTGACGCTGGCGCTTTCGTTTGGCGCCGTTTCCGCGCCGGCACCCGCCGCTGCCGAGGAGCCCACGCCGGGCGTTGCCTCGGATGCCACCGATATCGATAAGGGCCTTTACACCCAACAGTCCTTCTCGGGCGTGCTGAGGTCGGTCCAGGGCGTTTCGTTTGTCAACGTGACTCCCGAGATGAAGTACTTTACCAAGTACGAGAGCCATGGCAACTATAACCAGGGCTTTTCGTATGGTGACGGCTACAACGCGCTGGGCTATTACCAGTTCGACCGTCGTTGGTCGCTCATTCCGTTTATGAAGCAGGTTTACAACTACGATTCTGCCAAGTACGGCATGCTCAAGGATGCGATTGATCGCGGCAGCGAGATTTCCAACACGAGCAATGCCATGTACGAGAACGACCAGCTTACCGAGCTGGGCCGTATTGTACAGGAGGCCTTCCAGGGTGCTTATAACACCGATCCTGCTGAGTTTTCGGCTCTGCAGGATGCGTATGCGTACAACTCGTACTATGCGGTGACCGAGGCGTGGCTCAAGAGCGGCCTGGGCATTGATATTTCGGGCCGCGCCGATTGCGTCAAGGGCATGGTGTGGAGCATCACCAACATGTGCGGCACCGGTGGTTGCAGGGACTTCTTCCGTTGGGCGAATCTTTCCAACGATATGTCCGACCGCGAGTTTGTGACGGCGCTCTCCAACAGCGTGGTCAATAACGTGGCGACCAAGTATTCGAGCCAGCCCCAGTATCATGAGGGCTGGAAGAACCGCTACCGCAACGAGCTAAAGGACTGCTTGGTTTATATCGCTGAGGACGAGGCTGCCGCCGCGGCGCCCGTGCAGCCCGAGCCTGCGCCGGCGCCCTCGCTGACACCTGATTCGAATGACGGCTCGAGTGACGATGTCAACGATGACAGGATGGATGCGCCCTCGACCGATGCTGACGGTAATGGCTCTGCTGGTGACACTACCAACGACGGCTCTACCTCGAACGGCTCCGATTCGAACGGCTCTGCTGCGAGCGATTCGCCTTCAAGCTCTGCCGGCAATACGGACAGCGACGCTTCTGGTTCGACCGACGCTGGCACCTCTAACTCATCTACCGGCTCGAGCGATTCGTCCGTTGACACCGGCTCTAACAACGGCTCCGGCTCTGACACGACCCCTGATTCCGATGCTTCCAAGGACGACTCGAATAAGGCGCCGGACGCTCCCGTTGCTTCGCCGGACAAGAAGCCTTCTTTCTCCGTGCGGCTTGGTTCTACGCTGGGCTCTTTGCTGATGGCTGGCGTCAATAATGGCTCGACTCAGAACAAGGACAACTCTGATCAGGTTTCCACGGAAAAGACCGAGGCCGCAAAGGGCGACTCCAAGGACAAGGCTTCCGAGAAGGCTGAATCCGATAAGGGTCCTAGCTCTGATGAGAAGGGCGACAAATCCGCTCAGAAGAAGGACGAGAACAAGGACAAGACCGAGGACGGAAAGCAGCAGGGCGAGGACGGCGGTAAGGGCAACACCGACAACCAGGTCCAGGAGCAAAATGACTCCAAATCGGTGACCACTACGACCACCACAACCAAGTCATCTGCTGTCTCTTATACACATCTCC
>URVF01000009.1 GCA_900551185.1 uncultured Collinsella sp.
TCTACACGCGTAAGATCGTCGGCAGCGTCAGATGTGTATAAGAGACAGGTCATCGGCTCGGCATGGATGCCATGGGTGCGGCCGGCGCAGAGCGTATTGCGCTCCTCGAAGGCGCGACGCTTGCAGATCTCGCCGAGTTTCTTGACGTCCTCGATGATTAGGTCGCAGGCCTGCGTGAGCTGGTAGCACAAAGCCGTATCGCCCAGGTCGGAGCTGGTCATGCCATAGTGAACCCAACGGCTGGGCTTGGGGTCGCCCTCGGGAACATCGGCGTCGATGTACTCCTTCATATTGGTCAGGAAGGCGATGACATCGTGACGCGTGACCTCCTCGATCTCGTCAACCTTCGCCTTCTCAAAGTTGGCGTGGTCGCGAATCCACTGGGCCTCTTCTTTGGAAATACCGATCTTGCCGAGCTCCGCCTGCGCCTCGCAGGCCAGGACCTCAATCTCCTGCCAAATGGCGTACTTGTTCTCGAGGGAGAAGATGTGTCCCATCTCCGGGCGGGTATAGCGATCGATCATAGCGGCTCCTTTTTGGTTATTGGCACGTTGGTCGTAACTCAACCATTGTACCGTGCGCGGGCGCAAGTAACGATAACGGGCATTAACCTAACATTTTGAAACAGGAGCGGCCATGGGGACGTCCGCGTATTTGCTTCGCAAATCCGCACCGGCTTCAGGCGCCTGTCGGCGCCTTCGCCTGCTCGCTACAAACGCTTCGCGTTTGCTTTACGCTCGCACCCTGTCGGGTTCGAGTCCCGGCGCTTTATTGAAAAAAGCACGGCACCGTAATGGTGCCGTGCTTGTGCTTCTAGCTGGAGCGGGCAACGGGACTCGAACCCGCGAGTGTCAGCTTGGGAAGCTGATGCCTTACCACTTGGCGATGCCCGCTTGTGTGTTGGCTAGTATAACGCGGTTGTCTTGTTCGATACAAGGGTGGCGATGCTTGTTTTAGCTGTGGAGAATCGTTTGAAAACCGCGCCAATTGTGGAGATGAGGACCTTTGACCTCCTGTTCTCCCTATCTTCTACCTGCACTTTTGCTTGATTGTTGTATTTGAGCTCAATTTGTCAGGAATTGGGCAAGCTTTTGGTCAGCCTTTGGTACTTACCCGCATGAACCTCGGGGGTAGCCTCATCCTACGCGTCGCAGCCTCCCCGTGCGGCGCACGAGGGATAAGGAGCAGCCATGTCCAACGCACCCACGCACTCTGTCCACAGCGCAATCGCAACAGGTCCGCTGCTCCTGCTCCTCTTCCTGCTTTTCGGCTGCCTGGCACCGGGAGCCGCATTTGCCGTCGATGGCTACGACCAGCTCGGTTTCCGCACTATTAGCGATGATTGTGGGCCCTTCTTTATCGGCAAGTATGAAGCTCAAGACGCCTCGATTGCCTACTGCATGAACCAGGAGCGCCCCGGCCCCACCAAGCCGGGCGGCCCATGGCTCAACTTTGATCAAGGCTGGGTGTGGCTCGACGACGAGTTCGCGGCAATCGTTTGTCACGGATATCCTACCGCCACGTCGTTTGGCGGTTACCATCTTTCACCCGATCGCGCCCGCGCCGCAACCCAGCTTGCCGTATGGATGCTCAACGGCACTACCCATGTCGACGGTACCTATTCCTACACGACCGCTCAGGGCAAAACCAAGAGTGGGCACTTTACCGCTGACAATGAAGTCGTGGCGGCTGCGCGGTGGCTCCACGACAACGCAAAATCAGGAAGCATCAAAGCCGCTCCGCACCGCGCGCGGCGCTATCTAGGAGCCGTATCGGGCGGCAGCAAACGTCAAGACATGCTCTATGTACTGCCGGCGGTCTCTGTTTCCTTCAAAAAACAGTCTGCAAACGCCGCCATTACCAGCGGAAACAATACTTATCAGTTTGACGGGGCAACATTCGATATTTTTGAGAGCGCCAGCGGCGCGCATGTCGGCACCATCCAGATGGACAGCAACGGTCGGGCGCAAGCAACACTTCTGCCCAACACGGCATACTACCTAGTTGAAACGAAGGCGCCGGCCGGCTATGTCCCCCGTCGTGATCGCATCGCCTTTACCACGGGGAATGACGGTGGACAGGTCGCCATTGATGAACAGCCCGGCACCATCAACCTGCGTATCGTAAAACTCGATGCCGCGACGAATGCCGGCCCCCAGGTGGGATCTTCACTCGCAGGAGCAGAGTTCACGTGTGTGTCACAATCAACCCCTGGATGGGCGCAAATCCTCACGACCGACGAAAGCGGTCGGGCCACCCTCGCCGATGTCCCCTTAGGAACCTTTACCATCTACGAATCAAAAGCCCCCGAGGGCTACCTGCCATCCAACGACAGCTGGACCTATACCGTTGGAGCCGACCAGCTCGGCGATTCAGGCGTGGTCGAGATCGAATCTCGCATTTCCGATATCCCCATTGCTTTTGACCTTGAGATTTCCAAATTCAAGGATTACGGCAATAGCGACCAATCCGGCCTGGAGCAGCCGGCGGGTGGTGTTGTCTTTGAGGTTGTCAGCAACAGCTCTCAGCAGGTTGTTGGCACACTGACCACAAACATCTATGGCTTTGCCTCCACCAAAGACCAGCCCGAAGCATGGTTCGGCACAGGTAAGCGACCCGCCGGTGTCCACGGAGCCGTCCCATACGACCGTGCCGGCTACACGGTTCGCGAGGTTCCGGAAACCGTCCCCGAGGGTTTTAAACGTGCAGGGGAATGGACCGTCGGGGCCAATCAGATTTCCAACGGCGCCGAGCTTCAATATATCGTGGACAACCACGCGCTGTCGACGCATCTCCAGATTGTAAAACGCGATGCCCAAACAGGCGCTTCTGTTCCACTAGCCGGATTCACCTTCCAACTCCTAGACAGCAATCACGAACCTGTCTCACAAATTTGCTGGTATCCAGCACATAACGTAATGGACACCTTTACGACTGACGCGACCGGGACCGTCACACTGCCCGAATCGCTCGTGCCGGGCACCTATTATGTACGCGAAACCTCGGCCAAAGAGCCCTATCTTGTCGGCGAGGAGATCGAGGTAAACATACCCGCCGACATGAACCTAACGCCCGTTGCAATCGCCTCGTATTATGACCACGCCGCGACCGGAAACATCAGGATCGTTAAAACCGATGCCGTAGACGGCAGCAGCCTCGCGGGCGCCGTCTTTGAGATCCGTGCCTCGGGTGATATCGTGCGCCCCGACGGTAGCATTGCCGCGCTCGACGGTGAGACTGTCGCTACCGTCACGACGGATGAAACTGGAGAAGCACGCGCGGACAACCTCCCGCTGGGATCTGGCACCGCACGCTACGAGGTTGTCGAGACTCAAGCGCCGGCAGGCTTCTTGCTCGATCGGACAACCCATATTGTCGACCTTACTTATGCCGACCAGAAAACACCCGTTGTAGAAGCACGGCTTAACGTATCCGACGATTACACCAAGGTTGATATCTCCAAGGTCGATGCAAGCGGTGAGCAGGAAGTGGAAGGCGCACAGCTCACCTTATATGGTCCCGATAAAACCGAAATAGACTCCTGGACCTCATCCGACAAGCCGCACCGCGTCGAACATCTTGCACCTGGCACCTACTCGTTGCGCGAAATGATGTCTCCGCGGACCTATGACCTTGCCGAGGAGATAACGTTTGAAATAAAAGATACGGGAGAAGTCCAATCCGTCGCGATGAAGGATGCGCCCATCGAGATCAAGGGGCAGGTCGACAAGCGTCAGGAACTTGTCCAACCTATCGAAAAGGGCCTGTTGGCTAACGGCGATGGTAAAAACCGCGCCACGACGCAAACCAATAGTGATGGGCTTTTCTCCTATACCATCGATGCTCGAAACGATTCCACTACTTGGGTTGATGAGTTTACGATTACCGATGATCTTGAGTGCGCCAAAGACGGCACGGCGAGATTCATCTCAATCGAAACCCCCGTCGCCATCGGCGACCTCAACGGTCTGTGCAACGTGTGGTATCGCACGACGCCGTTGGACTCGACAGACGTCGATGAACCGGCGAACGCGACACTTGACGATGGGCACGAAAATCCTTGGCTTGAGTCCGACGAAGTAAAAGAGAGCCTTGGTGAGGACTGTCGCCTCGTCGATTACGACGGCTGGCGCCTCTGGAAGGCGGATGTCTCGACCACGGAATCCACCACACTCGAGGCGGAAGAGCTCGACCTTGCATCCAATACCGTCGTAACGGGCATTCGAATTGAATACGGTGCGGTAGCTGCCGACTTTACGACTCGAAGCGATGCGGATTCTTGGACTCGCGATGATCTCAAAGATGAGCACGACGACCTTGACGATGCCAAAGCAATCCTTGGCACAGACGCTCGGGGCGCAGTCGTGCACATGCAGGCAACGTCGGCTTATACGCCCCAAACCGCACTCACCAACAGCGCGCGCGTCGATCTTTGCCGCAACGGCGGCGGCGATAAACTTGAGTCACATGACGAGGACCGTGTCATTCAACGCTGTACCCTACCGCAGGACCTACCGGCAACAGGATCAGTTCCCATCGCCGCTTGCATCACCGCGCTCCTGACCTCGGGTGCCGCAGCCCTATGGTTCGCTCGCCTTAGGTCGATCCCAAAGAACCGCTAGCACGATGAAAAAGCGGGCGAGCCAGTCCCCCGGCTCGCCCGCTTTCAATCATTTGAATCGCCGTATCTACTCTGCAGACGAAGATCCACCATCAACGATTGCCTGCTCGGACTCAGGAATCCCATCGGCACCCGTGCTCTGTTCTTGCTCCACCTCTTCGCTGATTGCGGAGGCGGGGGTCGAGCCCTTCGCACCCACGATGTAGGCAGCCCCAAATCCTAACGCAATGGCAATCAAGGTCAAAATCACGTAGACAGGCCAATGGCGCTTAATATACGAAAACACGTTGACTCCTTAGAGCTCCGTCTACGAACGGCGGATAACCTCGGTCACGACCTCGGATACCGTAGCAATGTTCGTCGGGTTGACATTGTGGGGCAGGTCGTCCTCGGTACGAGCGCAAGCCAGACGCGTGCCGTCCACGCCGGCGATGGTGAGGGCTCGGCGGCTCGCCTCGAGCGCGGCATAGGCATCGGTCTTGGCATAGGGCATCTCGAGCGCGCCACAATCGACATGGAACGACTTGCAGACCTTGCTGACCAGGTTCATGATGCGGCGATCGCCCTTGAGCAGTTGTTGTTCGCCCTCGACCGTCACAACCGAAAGCCTACCGGCGCCGACGGATTCAAGATTGATAAAGAATACGCCGCGGAGCTTATCGCGATGCGAAGCCAAGAAGGCCTTCATGCCGGCGCCATCACAATCCGAGGCGCCCGTTGCCACAAACCAGATATCGTGACCGAGCAGCTCATCATCGCCCATAGAGGCGACAGCCGCGAGCATATCTTCGGAAGAAGCGCCATCGGAAGACGTAGCGCCACCCTTCCAGCCATCGTTATCGTCCTCGAAATTATCCCACGAACCGATGCCGCGACCGGACTTCTTGGCATCGTAATCGTCTTCGACGCCCAGCCAGTCACTCATGCTGTCCTGCTCGTTTTTCTTTTTACGGCCGAACAGGCCACCCAGGCCGCGCTTACGAGACTTGGGTGCCGCCGGGGCGGGAGCCGAAATGGTCTCAATCGGCTGCGCGGCCGACGCAACGGGCATAGGAGGCGCAACGGGTGCCGATGTGGGTTCGGGACCTTGGGCGGTAGCAAAGGGGTCGTTGACCTGGGCAGAGGGATCGGGAAGGTCGAACAGCGACGTGCGAGACGCAACGTTTGCCTGCTTCATAGACGACAGCGACGGATCGGGGACCGAAGCCAGCGGAGACGAGGAAGGTGCAGGCGACGGTGCCGACGCCGGATCGGGAACATTCATCTGCGGACGCGGCGATGCTTGGGAGGAAATCTGGGCCATAAGGGAATCGACCGTTTCGTCCTGGGTGGGAGCGACATCGGCAACCGTGGCACCGGAACCACTCGGGGTCGGCATGGTGAAAATCTGCGTGGAGTAAGGCCTCGACTCATCCGTTTCGAGAGTCTCGGAAACCACAGACACTTCCTCCTGCTCGGCCTCGGTCGAATCACCTTGATCGGCTGCCGCGTATTGCTCTTCGCCAGAGTTGGCCTCGACGGGCTCGTCCTCGGCGGCATCCTGAATTTCGGCAGCATCAATAGGCTCGTCATCGCCTGCCGCGTCGCCCTGCTCATCGGAAACAGGAAGGGGCTCGGCAATCGCGGTGCCTTGCTTTTCAAACGTTATCGTGGAATCGAACTGCGCGGCATCAAACGACATGGTGCTATCGACGTGCTGCTGAGCCTCGAAAGACGTCGTCGCCTCAACAACATCCGCGGACGCCGGTTGCTGGGACTCAAAGGACGTTGTAGCTTCGGCGGCGTCGACGGGCGCGGACTGCATAGCCTCGTTCTGCTCGAACTCTTGCGCCGCGTGCTCACGTGCCGCCTCGGCTGCCTGCTGCTGAGCGATAGCCCCCTGCTCGGCAGCCTCGCGTGCGGCAGCGCGCTTCTCCTCGAAATCGTCGACAAATTTCTTGCCCTTTGCAAGCGCACCCTTAAAGAAGTTGGAAGCGCTGGCGCCAATCGACGAGAACGCGGATGCAATATCGGCATGGGGCGTTGCCGCGGGAATCTCGGCCGAGAAATCAGTATCGCTCTCGTAAGACACGCGCCTCGGCTGTTCAACGTAATCGTCGTCAGACTCGTCCGCAACGTCTTGCGCCGGCGCGGCGGGAGCCAAAATGTCCAGTCCTGCCGCAGGATCGATCGCGGACACCGCCTCGGACTCGGCAACGGCAGCGGTAACCGCGGCAGACTCATCATCCACGGTGACAACGGGGGCAGGTTCGGGCTCAAACGTCGGCTCCTCGCCCTCCTCGTAATCGAGCGTGCAGGACTCGGGAAGCATTCCGAGCGCACGGATGGCATCCGAACCAAAGCGGATGTTGCCGGCGGCGTTGCGATAGAGCTTGGGCTCGGGCTCGGCCGCGACAGGCTCCTCCACCGGCTCGGCAGCGGAAACCTCGTTATTGAACTCTTCAGCCTGGACAGCCTGATTCTGATCCTCGGGCACGATGGCGCCAATCAGCGTCTCGTCGGCAGACGCACCCTCAAAGCCCTCGATCTGCTCGTCGAAAGCCTCACCCTGTTCGGGCTCGGTCTGAGTGTCGGGAGCAATCGGCTGACCGAACTCGTCCTCGGCGTAGGTAGGCTCTTCGTACTCGATGGTGTTGCCGTAGTCGTTTTGCTGCTGGGCCGCGGCATACTCCGCCGCTGCACGCGCCATTTCCTCGGCACGACGCTTTTGCTCCCCAAAATAGGTATCGAACGGAACATCGTCAGGAAACTCGTTTTCGCCCTGGAAGGGAGCAACGTTATCCATAACGCCGAGCATAGCGGCGACAGAAGACTTGTTGCACACCGCGCCGGACGTATAGGGAAGAATGTGGCGGTTAGAGATGATGTTTGCCGCGTTGGCAAGCGCAACGAGGGAAGCGAGGATCGCGACAATCCACAGCAGAACCTTAAGCGCGCCGGGGAGCGGCAGGATGCGCAGGATGGCAACGGCAGCGGGGGCAACCGTGGCAACGGGCAACAGCTTGGCGATGAGCGCACGATACGAAGCATAGGGCTCGCGGGCGAGCAGCTCAGCACGGGGAGAGTCGTAGTGTGCGACAACGACCACCGGGCGGTTGCGCGGAGACGCGAGCGGGCCCGAGGCCTTGTGGTAGGCGATGACATTTTGGCTCACGCCCGTCTTGCCCAGGCGCGAAACCACGGGACGCCCTGTGCGCTCGAGCACGTAGAGCACGGCACCGACAATGGCCAGCAAGGTGCCGACCAAGCCGATACCGCCGCCGATGCCCATCAGCAGGGCGCCGGCAAACGCAAGAATACCGGTAACGGCAAATGCCAACCTACTGGGCGCCGGGGCATTGAACTCCTGAACCTCGGGGTCAAAGCCGTGGTTGCGGAAGATCTGAGCGATATCCTCGGCAGCCAAGCGCTCTTCTTCGCTGCATGCCGGCGTAATGCCGGTGTTCTGCAGCAGGTGGTTAATATAGTTCTGGGTGTTCGCCATGTGCGCTCCACATCCATAATCCGACAAATAGGCCCAATGCATGCACATTAGAACCGTATATAGTCGAAAGTATACCCCGAGCGAGCGCAAACGACCGAATTCGGCCCATCTTAACGCCCCGAGCGGACAAGGATATAGCCTAATCTCCATATCGGACTAAAATCATGACAGCAAACCACCTTCTCATGCGAGGACTCTATGACGGCAAGCGACACGACCGAGACAATTAAAAAGGGAAATTTGGAGCCCAGTTTCGATAAAACGGCTCAGCGCATCCTCAATCTTTTCTTTGTGCTCAACAGCTCCCCCGAACCGCTGATGACCGAGCAGATCGTCTTGGATTCCGACCTGGGATATGGCTCGGGCAATATCGACTCGGATAAGCGCAAGTTTCGGCGCGATCGTGACAAACTGCTCGAGCATGGCATCTTAATCAAGGAGGTTCGCCCCGCCGGCGCGCAGGAGACCGAGGAAAGCTCGTGGACAATCGACCGCGAGCACACGTTTGCGGCAGGCGGCCTCATTACCGCAGACGACGCCGATATCCTGCTCAACGCCATCGACCAGACACTAGCGGCCGGCTCATCCACTTTTGCCGCACCGCTTGCCGATATTCGCTCCAAGATTGCCTATCTCACCGGCAGGACGACGGTGGACGAAGTACCGATCCGCCGCTCTCCCACCGTCGATGCGGTATGGAGCGCCTTTGCCGAGCGATGCGCGCTGCGATTTTTATATCAGAACGAACGCGGCGAGCAGAAAGAACGTACCGTCTGCGTCTACGGCATGTTCGAGCGCGAGGGCGTGGCGTACTTCTGCGGCCTCGACAACGTCACCGACGACATCAGGACATTCCGCTGCGACCGTATCGTACGCGCTTGGCGTCCTTCGAAGGCCTACGCCATCCCTGCAGACTTCAATCTCAACGACTATCTGTTCTTTGAATTCGATTTTGCCGACCGACCGCCCGTTGCAGCCACGTTCTCGTTCGCCCCTCAGACGCAGATCGATATGATCAACGGCCTCACGCGCGGGCGAGGTGAGCTCGCACACACCGATGCGGGATGGACCTGGACCGTTGACGTGCGTGACCTTGAAGCCGCCGCCTCATTTTGCATGGCCCACGCCATGGACGGCATGAGGCCCATGGCCCCCAAATCGCTCAAGCAGGCATGGAACCACCTCATTGAAAGGACGGTGCACGAGCATGCCCGTGCGTAAACTCACCAGCGAGCAGAGACTCTCGCGCGCCATCGACATCATGGAGGCCCTCTACGCCGCCGGCGAGAGCGGCATGACACGAACCGAGATTTGCAATCGCCTTGACATCACGGGGGTGTCGCTCGACGAGATTCTCGAGATCATCTCGACGCTCGCGGACCGAGAATCGGGCGCGCGCATCATCTGCGAATGCCGCGGCGAGCGTGTGGTCCTCACCGGTGACGCCGGTCGTGTGCTACCGCTGCGCCTGAGTGCCGCCGAGGGCGCTGTGCTCAACCATGAACTTGAATCGTTGGGGATCGAGCCGCAGACGGCAGCTCGGATTCGACATGCCCTTCTACCCGAAGAGCTCGGCTATAACCAGCGCGTCCTTGACACCGTCAACCACGGGTCGCACTGGCAGCAGCTGAGCTGCGCCATTCAGGACGGCGTTCGCTGCCGCATCTCGTATCGCTCGATGGACGATGCACGGCCACGCGAGCGTCTGGTCGACCCCTTGCGCATTACAGCAAACGGCGACCAAACATACCTGATTGCCTGGGACATCACAGTCGATGAGCAGCGCACCTATCGCATGGATAAAATCGAGGGACTCGCCTTGACGGAAGACTCCGTCGTGCCTCACGCACCGGATGTCGCATCCCTCCACGATTCCCTTGCCCGGACGCAGCGTAGCGCAAAGCTCCTGATGCCATTCGATATGGCAGAGCATCTGGACTGGGCCGGCATCACCCTAATCGAGCGCAGCGGGGCAGACACGGCAACGGTAACCGTGCATTACGGCTCCGAGCGTTGGCTACTGAGCCAGATAATCGCAGCGGGCGGAGCCATCCGCATCTTGGATGACCCCGCCCTGTCAAAGCGTCTGTGCGATATGGCAAAAACCCTCGTCTGTCCGCTTTAGCGCCGCCGCTCGTGGCGTGCACGCCACAGTTGCAGATAGTGCCCGATCTGCGCCGATTCGATGCGCTGGTAGGAGCTCGTGGGCAGCGACGTTAAGAACTTCTTTCCGTAGCCCTTCGTCACCAGGCGCGGGTCGGCCAGAATCAGCACGCCGCAATCGGTCGACGAGCGGATAAGGCGGCCAGCCGCCTGCTTGACCTCGAGCACCGCCTCGGGCAGCGAATAGCGCGCCCAAGCGCGGTCTTCACGCAGGTTGCGCTCGCACGAGAGCGGGTCCGTAGGGCTCGAGAACGGCAGCTTGGGAATGATGACGCAGCGCAGCGTCTCGCCGCTGGCGTCGAATCCCTCCCAGAAGGCCTTAAGCGCAAAAAGCGATGAAGTCGGCTCGCTGATAAACCGGTCGCGCAGGCGACGAGGAGATGAGTTGCGCTGCTGGCAGTTGAGTTCCAGACCCGCACGGGCCATCTTGGGCTCAACGCGGGCGTACAGGTCTTCCATGTCGCGCCGATTGGTGAACAGTGTGAGCACCGATCCGCCCATGGCAAGATGGGCGTCGACCAGCACGCGCTCGAGCGCCATAAGATAGCTCTCACGATCGCGCGGATCGGGGATATCACCCGCAACGACTACAGCCATGTTCGAATCGAAGTCGTAGCTCGAGTCCAAGTGCAACGATGAGGATGTTGAAGCACCGATGCGATCGAGGCCGACCGCGTGGTTAAAGTGTTCAAAGCTTTTGGACACCGTCATGGTCGCCGAGGCAAAGATAGCCGTGTGAACCTCGGGCAGCCACTCGGTTGCCAAGGCCTCGCCAATGTCGATGCGCTCTGCGGTCATTGACTCTCCGCCGGCACGCAACCTGCGATTGACCTGCAGCGAATACACGTAGTGTTCATCGGTGCCGTCAATGATGAGTTTGAGGTTCTCGGCCAGCTCGTGCAAGCGGCGCGAGATATCACCCAGGTCGACAACAACCTCGGGCTTGTCGGCGGCGACGGCTTGCACCAGCGCGTCGACGCTCTTGTCAGCCTGTTCCAACGCGTCGATGGCAACGTAGGCCGACTGTAAGAAATCATGCCAGTCGTCAGATTCGCGCAGTTCGGGGCCAATCCATAGATTGCCATTGTCATAACCCCCACGGGCACGGCGGCCGAGCTCGCGAACGCCATCGAACACGTCGGCGATTGCCATGCTCGCGCGCGCAACCGTCGACGTCGCCTTGGCAGTAAGGCCCAGATAGAGCGTAGAGCCCTCGGAGGTTGCCAAATCACGGGAAACCTGGCTTAGCGCGCCGGTGCTCGAGCCACCCAGGCGCTCAAACAGAACGCGTGACTCGTCCGCCGACACCACGCGCGCCCACTGGCGGCGCGCCTCGCGCTCGATGGAATGGGCCTCGTCGATTACCCAATGACGAATCGGAGGCAAAATCCTGCCCTCGGCCGCAACGTTGCGGAACAGCAGGGAATGGTTGGTGACCACCACATCGGCATGCGCCGCACGACGGCGAGCGCCGTGGACCAAACATTTATCAGGGAAAAACGGGCAGAGGCGACGAGCACACTCGCGCGAGGCCGTCGTAAAGTCGGGGCGGTTGACGCTGCGCCACCGAATGCCAAGTGAGTCGAGGTCGCCATCGGCTGATTGGCAGACGTACGCCATAATGACCGCGACCGCCGTGAGCGTGTCCGCCGGATCGCGCTTGGTGGTAATCTCGACCTGGCCGCGGCTCATGCGCTCAAGCTTGCGCAGGCACGGATAGTGGTCATACCCCTTGAGAGCGCAAAATGACAGACCACCGTCCAGTTGCTCGGCAAGTTTTGGCAGCTCATGGTACATGAGCTGGTCGGCGAGATTGTTCGATTTGGTCGCAATACCAACCGTGATGCTGTTACGGCGTGCTGCCTCGGCAAAAGGCACCAGATAGGCCATCGATTTGCCGACGCCCGTGCCCGCCTCAATTACACGATGAGTGCCCGTGACCAGCGCATCGCGGACCTCGAGCGCCATCGCGATCTGCTCATCACGCGGCTCGTAGGTGGGGTACATGCGATTGACCAGGCCACCTGGCGCATAGTCTGCCTCAATCTCCTCACGACTCGGCATCTTGAGGACCGGCAGTTCGTCGGCGTCCACCCGATCGTCGGCGCGATCGGCCTTGAGAACGTCAGCACGAGCGGCGCTGAGAGAGAAGATAGAACCAGGGTTCTGCCCCGCCAAGAATGAGAAGATTGGACGATAGGACCAAGGCACGTCCGGATGCATGTCGGCTAGGCGCGCCATGAGGCCCTGGGGCAAGTCGGTGAGCGCCACGAGCAACACGCGCCATACGCCACACAGGGCGTCGACGTCGGCATTGGCACGGTGTGATACCGAGTCACAGCCAAACAGATCGGCCATAAAAGACAGCTTGTGCGAGGCCAGGCGCGGAAGCGCGATTCGCGACAGCGCCAGCGAATCGATCCAAATATCGCTCACGTTGACGCCGCCTTTGACCGACTCGATAAACGAGCGGTCGAACGTGGCGTTATGTGCGATCACCGGGCAACCACCGACAAAATCGGCGAGAGCGGCGACGGCCTCAACGGCCGACGGGGCATCTGCCACATCGGCATTTGTAATGCTCGTGAGCTCGGTAATCTCGGCGGGAATCAGCTGCTTGGGATGCACGAAGGTATCGAAACGGTCGACGATCTCGCGGCCCGAAAGACGGGCCGCCGAGATCTCGATCAGTTCATTGTTCTGCACCGAAAGACCTGTGGTCTCGGTATCGAGGACAATCACATCTTCCTCGATAAGGCCGAAGGACTGCGTTTTGGCGCGTTCGGCAAGCGTGGCATAGGAGTCGATGACAAACTGCGGCGTTCCTGACGAAACCGCGTCCTCGATTAGCATGCAATGCCCGCTCGACGAAGGCCCATACGAATCAGGCTGTCACAGACCTGCGGGAACGTCATGTCGTCGGTGTGGCGGATCTCGTCCGGATACAGCGACGTATCGGTCATGCCGGGAATGGTATTGGTCTCGAGGATAACGGGGCCGTCCTCACTCACGATAAAGTCGCTGCGCGAGATACCCAGGCAACCGAGGGCCTTGTGAGCAGCACAGGCAAGCTCCTGAGCGCGAGCGTAATTCTCGGGTGAAATCTGCGCCGGAATGCGATGGATGTCCGTAGGGTCGACATATTTCACGTCCAGATCGTAGAACTCGCAGTCCTCGGGTTTGCGAATCTCGACAATCGGCAGAGCGCGCACGTCGTCCTCGCCGTACACACCGACGGTGATCTCGGTACCCTCGATGCACTTCTCGACCAGCACTTTGTCGCCGTACGCAAACGCCTTGGCGATTGCCGCGGGCAGCTCGGAGGGCTCATGGACCAGGGAAATGCCATAGCTGGAACCGTTGACGGCCGGCTTCACAAAGCAGCGCTCGCCACAAACCTCGACGATATGATCGATATCGACTTCATCGCCCACCTCGAGCGCGAGGCCGGGGGCAATGGGAATGCCCGCCTTGGCGTACAGGAGCTTCGAGACCTCCTTGTCGGCACCGCAGGCGCTGGCAAGCACGCCCGAGGCCGTGTAGGGGATACCCAGGGTCTCCATGGCGCCTTGCATGGCGCCATCCTCGCCGCCGGCACCGTGCATGGCGATAAACGCCACGTCAAAGCCGCCGGTCGCCATGGTTACCATAAAATCATCGGCAGCCGTGTCGAGCAGCTCCACCGAAGTGTAGCCGGCCTCCTTCAAGGCAACCACGACGTTCTTTCCCGAATTGAGCGAGATCTCGCGCTCAGCGGAATGACCGCCCGCCAAGACCGCTACGTGCATGTTCTCTAGGCTTTTACCCGGCATGGGCAGACTCCTCCTCTATAATTTCTGCAGCTGATACCATATTGTAGCGATACCCTCTACGTTTCCCCAAAATCGAAAGGCTTCCATGAATCCCAGGACTAAATCTCAGGACATTCGCGACTTGAGCCAAAACGATATTCGCGAGCTCGTGGCCGAGCTTGGCCAGCCCGCCTTCCGCGCGAAGCAGCTCATCGAATGGGTCTTTGAGAAGAACGTTTGTTCGTTTGACGATATGACCAACCTTCCCAAGGCTTTCCGCGAGCAGCTTAAAGAGGCTTTTGCCTTTGACACGCCGACTGAACTCACCAAGCAGGTTTCCAAAGATGGCTCTCGCAAGTATCTGCTCGAGTACCACGACGGCGTTTCCGTCGAGACCGTCGGCATGCCCCGTCGTAACAAGCTTTCCGTCTGCGTTTCCACCCAGGCAGGCTGTGGCATGGGCTGTGCCTTTTGCGCTACCGGTCTCAACGGCCTCAAGCGCTCTCTGACCGCTCAAGAGATCGTCGACCAGGTACTTCATGTATCCAACGACTTTGGCGAGCGCGCCACGAGCGTTGTCTTCATGGGCCAGGGCGAGCCGTTTGCCAACTACGACGAGGTTCTCAAGGCGCTGCGAATCCTCAACGACCCCGATGGCATTGGTATCGGTGCTCGTCACCTCACCGTCTCCACCAGCGGCGTTATTCCCGGTATTCGCAAATTTGCCGACATCCCCGAGCAGTTCACGCTTGCCGTTTCCCTGCATTCCGCCATCCAGTCGACGCGCAACAAGCTCATGCCCGGTGTTAAGAAGTACACACTGCTTCGCCTTCACGAGGCGCTTCAGCTCTACACCGAGAAGACTGGCCGCCGCCCGACCTATGAGTATGCCATGATCGAAGGCGTCAACGATACGAATCCCGAAATGCAGGCGCTCTGCGACTTCTGCGAGGGAACGCTGTGCCACGTTAACCTCATTCAGCTTAACGACATCGAGGGTAGCCCGCTCAAGCCGTCGCCGATTCATAAGGTTGAGGATCTTCAGCGTCGTCTTGAGTCCCGTGGCATCGAGACCACGATTCGTAACTCCCGTGGTAACGATATTGACGCCGCTTGCGGACAGCTGAAGCAGCGCTTCAAAGTTCAGAAGAACGCATAGGGGAGTCGCACCCCAAAACGTTTCATGTGAAACATCGAACGACCCCGGTTGCAGGATATGCAACCGGGGTCGTTTCATTTATGGACCTTAATTTTGAATCAGCTGCTACCTGTCCCATTTTTACGGCCAAAATAAGGGGTCCTTGTCTCATGAATCAGACAAGGACCCCTCAAAATATGCTGAGTTATTGTTAGGTACCTAATAGCCTACATTTTCCCATTGGTTGCTGACCCAACCTTGATTAATCTTGGGATTCTTCGTTACCTGAGCAGTACGCATGGCAACATCTTCTGTCATAACATCCATTTTCTTTTTGGAAGTATCGACGATATCTTGCGCGCTACGAAGCAAACGACCTCGAAGTTCATTGTCTGTCGCGATCCTATAGCCAGCAAAGGCACCAGCCGCGACAGTCGTCACCAATGCAATCGCTGTTAAAATCTTATTCCTCATCTTGGCCTCCTTGATCAAACTGAATCATTTCGCCAAGAATACGAGAGAGCTCTTCCTCGTCTTTAAACTCAATCTCAATCTTATTCTTTCCACGCGAGCTCTTCACACGCACGTTGGTATTAAAAACCTGACGAAGCACGCGGGCAGCCTTTTTAAAAGACTGAGGCGTTGCAGGCCTCGGCGTCTTAGGTGTCTCTCCGGCAGAAAACAACGGAGCAAGATTTTCTGTCGCTCTTACGGAAAGGCCCTCTGTAACAACTTTCTCTGCAAGTCGAATACGCGCGTCCTCATAGGGAACTGCAAGAATCGCACGTGCATGACCAGCAGTAAGTTTGCCCTCAAAAATCATCTGCTGAACTACTTCGGGGAGATCGAGAAGACGCAGCGAGTTTGTAATTGCAGAGCGTGACTTGCTTACTGCCTTCGACAATGCCTCCTGGGTCATCCCGCTGGCATCAATGAGTTGGCGATAGCCCTTAGCCTCTTCGACGGGATTCAGATCAGAACGCTGAAGGTTTTCGATAAGAGCAAGAGCCAGCATCTCTTCATCATTTACCTCTTTAATGATGACTGGCAATTCTTCAAGGCCAGCAAGCTTTGACGCCTGGTAACGACGCTCACCAGCGATGATCTCATAGCCGTTTCCATGCTTGCGAACCAAAAGCGGCTGCAAAACGCCATGTTCTTGGATTGACTCGCTCAACTCGCGAAGTTCAGTTTCGTTAAAGTGAATTCGCGGCTGATTAGGGTTGGGAACGATATCCTCAATAGGTAGTTTTGTTTCAGATGCGGCATTTGAAGCCGATGCAGCCGAACCGCCGGTCTCATACTCGGCCTCTGAGACCAAAGCATTGAGTCCACGTCCCAATCCGCCACGTTTCTTTACACTAGGCACGCTTGATCACCTCTTTTGCAAGGTTCATATATGCTTTTGCACCCTTATTTTGAGGTGCATAGGTAATTACCGGTTCTCCAAAAGACGGAGCTTCGGAGATTTTAACCGTACGGGGGATTAGCGTCTTAAACGCCTTATCACCAAAGTACGATTGAACCTCCTCAACAACCTGATTCGATAGTGAAGTACGCGAGTCATACATGGTCATAAGCACACCATAGGTGTCTAAGCCCTTGTTCAGCCTTGATTTGACCATCTTCATTGACTCAAGCAGCTTCGTAACGCCCTCGAGTGCGTAATATTCGCACTGGATCGGAATCAAAACGCTGTCTGCTGCGGTCAAAGCGTTGATAGTAAGCAGGCCGAGCGAAGGAGGACAGTCAATGAAAATAAAGTCAAACTCGTCCTGAATCGGCTCAAGCAAATCTTTGAGGCGGGTTTCACGAGCAATTGCGCTTACGAGCTCAATTTCCGCGCCTGCAAGTTGAATTGTAGCCGGAATAACGAATACCTTTTTACAATTTGTATCAAGAACAAGCGATTCTGCCGGCACATCATTCAACAATGCATCATAGATGCAGTGATCAAGGTCTTCTTTTTCAATTCCGAATCCACTGGTGCTGTTTCCCTGCGGATCAAAATCGACAATCAGTGTCTTACGACCCTGCTCACCCAGTGCTGCTGCAAGGTTTACAGCCGTCGTTGACTTACCGACGCCGCCTTTTTGATTGATGATTGCAATGATACGCGTGTCTTTTGCGCTCTTAGAACGCTTAACGTCGCGAAATCCCACGGTCCCTCCTGGTGTGTATTAAAGCTGTCAAACGGAGGATGTTTCACGTGAAACATTCCGAATCGATATCAACCGCCATGTTTCACGTGAAACACTGCAAGTTGTTAGTATCCATTATGTTTCACGTGAAACATCTAGGCAAGCGGATTCTTCTTTGCCACGCCATTTGCACGAGGCAATGAGACAGATGCTGGATGACTCTTCTTAAGAACAATGAACTCCCTGTGACCCAAGCCTTCAGGCAAATCAATTGCGTCATTCAGAAGCAAAGTGAAGCCGCAAATCTTAGCTGCTGACATGCCGGAAGCAAGCTCCTCATCCGAAGGATTGCCCTTGGTTATAACAAATAGCCCTCCATCCTTCAGATACGGAGCCGCATACTCAACAAGAATCGGTAGAGGGGCCAGTGCGCGGGCGGTTACAACAGAGAACTGCTTCTTATGGCTTCGAGCATATTCTTCAAGACGATCATGAACCGCATGAGCATGTTTCAATCCAAGAGCATGGACAAAGGAATTAACCGCATCAACCTTCTTGCCAACAGAGTCAATATAAGTAGCTTTACGATGCGTGGTTATGGTTAATGGAATACCAGGGAAGCCCGCACCTGTTCCCATATCGAGCAAAGCTCCCTCAGGAGCCTTGTTGATATAGGGGAGCAAAACAAGTGAGTCGAGGATATGAAGTACTGCAGCATCTTCTACGTTAAGAATACGGGTGAGATTGGTTGTCTTATTTGTTTCTAGAACCAAATCCAAATGCTGAATACATTTCCTCAGCTCAACATCAGTTACGCTCAAGGAATACTCTTTGCAATAGGAAGTTAGACGACTCAACATCTCGTCAGCTTGCTGATCAGTAAGCACTAACAACGAAAGCTCCTTTCTGACAAAAATCAGTGTATCGAGAACTTTTGACAAAAAAAGGGGACGTGAAAACCACGTCCCCTTAGCATAAGCTCGAGTAGATTAACGAGCAACAATCACCACATGGCGATCAGGGTCAGAACCCTCAGAATGAGTATCGACGGCATCATTGCCACGAAGTGCAATGTGAACCAGTCGGCGCTCGTAGGCATTCATGGGCGGAAGCGAAACACTCTTATGAGTGCGAATGGCGCGCTCGGCAGCAGACTGAGCCATGGAGGCAACCTTGTCCTGACGGCGGCTCTTGTATCCCTCGACGTCCACTACAACCGGATACCTAAAGCCAAGCTTGCGGCTCACCAGTAAAGAGAACATAACCTGAAGAGCATCAAGGGTGCGACCATGACGGCCGATGAGAACAGCGAGGTCAGGAGCTGTTACATCCAAAATCAGCTCACCCTCGTCGCCCTCATACTCATCGATAGGAGAGTTGGCGGCATCGAAGTGCGAAAGGATGGAACGCAGGATGGAAATCGCAACATCGGCAATGGTGTCGAGCTCTTCATCGGTCAGCTCTTCACCAGCCTTGTAGCGCTGTGCAATCTCGGGATAATCGCCCGCGACCTGCGGGGCAACCTCCTCAAGCATATCCTCGATGATCTCTTCAGACATAACGTACTCCAAAAGTTAGGTACCTAAATAAGATTGATATCCCGCTACTTCTTCTTGTGCGGGCGCGGCTTCTTCTCGCGACGAGTGACCTCAACCTGCAGCGGCGCGTTCTTAAGACGCTCCTCCTCATCGGCCTTCGCCTTGTCGATGACCTTCTGCGTCACAAAAATCTGCTGGATAACCTGCCAAGCAGACGAGACGTCGTAGTACAGCAGAACACCAACGGGAAGGCTCCAGCCCATCCAAAGCATCATGACCGTCATGACAACGGCCATCATACGCATGCTCTGAGCCTGCTGGCCGGTCTGGTTGCGCGACATATAGAGCTGCGGAATCAGGGTCAGGACGGCGAACAGGATCAGGCAAACCAGCGCAGGCAGTGCAACCATAAAGCCATCGGCAAAGGAAGCGCTCGGCGTGGTGGTCAGGTCGGGCAGGATGTTGAAGAACGAGAACGTGCCGTCGTTAAAGTACTGCGGCAGGTTGCGCAGCAATGTAAACAGGGCGAACAGGATAGGCATCTGAATCAGCAGCGGCAGACAGCCAGCCATGGGGTTGAACTTGTTCTCGCTGTAGAACTTCTGCATCTCCTCGCCCCTGTCTCTTATACTCATCTGACGCTGCCGACGATCTTACGCGTG
>URVF01000010.1 GCA_900551185.1 uncultured Collinsella sp.
GGCTCGGAGATGTGTATAAGAGACAGACGCAGGTCGACACCGTTCTCCTGCTGGAACTTATCGGCCATCCAATCGATGACGCGCTGATCCCAGTCGTCGCCGCCCAGGTGGTTGTCGCCCGAGGTGGACAGAACCTCAAACACGCCGTCGGCGAGGTCGAGGATGGAGACGTCGAAGGTGCCGCCGCCCAGGTCGAAGACCAGGATGCGCTGGTCGGTGCCCTGCTTGTCCAGGCCATAAGCCAGAGCAGCAGCGGTCGGCTCGTTGACGATACGCTTAACGTTGAGGCCGGCGATCTTGCCGGCATCCTTGGTGGCCTGACGCTGGGCGTCGTTGAAGTAGGCCGGGACGGTGATGACGGCGTCGGTGACGGTCTCGCCCAGATACTTCTCGGCGTCGGCCTTCATCTTCGCGAGCGTCATGGCGCTCACCTGCTCGGCGGTGTAATCCTTGCCCTCGATGTCGACGACGGCACGGCCACCCTGGCCCTCCTTGACCTCATACGGCACGGTCTTGATCTCGGAGGTGCACTCGGAGTACTTGCGGCCCATGAAGCGCTTGATGGAGAACACGGTGTTCTTGGGGTTGGTGACAGCCTGGTTCTTAGCGGCCTTACCCACGACGCGGTCGCCGTCGGCACGGAAGCCCACGACGGACGGGGTGGTGCGGTCGCCCTCGGCGTTCACGATAATGGTCGGAGAACCGCCCTCGAGGACGGCCATAGCGGAGTTAGTAGTACCAAGGTCGATACCAAGAATCTTGCCCATTAGAAATTCCCTCTCTCTTGTGCGTTTGCACCGACTCGGCGGTCTGCCGAGTCGGTGTTTCGGCTTGTCTTTCAGGATGTAGTGTATCCCCTTATGGGCCGGAATATACAAAATCTAAGTCAATTCATATAAGATTTCTTATTGCCGAGAGTTTAGGTTCGCAAATACGCAGGTAGATGCGCTGATTGAGTTCTCGGCAAATCTATTGAGATCTATGTAGAGATGGCTGAAGTTTGCGTCCGGGGGTGCCTGGGGGCCGTCTTGCGGAAAGCTCATCCCGGTTTGAGCGTGGATTCCGGGTCGCAGTTTCCACTAGCGGGCCCAACCGGAAACTGCGACCCGGTTTTCGGCCAAATAACGGGATGCCCTTTCCGCAGGCGCGCTCAATAGCTCAATATTTCAAGTCACCTTTAGCTAACATTTATGCAGCTCAACGGCCCCACCTGCGCGTTTTTTAGTAAACCTTGGCATACTCGGCGAACGGTATGAAGATGCCGGCCAGAGGGTATTGCAAACGGTCGCTCCCGTGGTATGTTTTTGCCCGAATCAAACCGGCGCGCATCGCCTGTAGCGTCGGTCAACAGAGAGGAAACTACCATGGCTCATCCCGTAATTGATGCCGACGAGTGCATCGCTTGTGGCGTTTGCGTCGACTCCTGCCCCGCTGGCGTTCTGGAGCTCCAGGACGTCGCTACCGTCGCTGACGAGGACTCCTGCGTCGCCTGTGGCGCTTGCCAGGACGCTTGCCCCGCTGGCGCGATCACCGAGATCGTCGAGGAGTAACAACTCCCCCACTTGCACACTCAAAAGTACACCGTGCACAAAAAAGGAGGCTTCCGCATCGCCGCGGAGGCCTCCTTTTGCATATGTGGGCAGCTAATTTGGAGCGGGACCCTTGGCAGTTGCGGTGGAATAGTTCCTGTTTTATGTCTTGGATGCCGATTTTAGGAACTATTTCACCGCAACTTATAGATGCGGCGTCGACTAGGACAAATCGTCTTCGTAGGGCATCAGGTCTGCTAGGTAGCCTTTTTCCTTGAGCATCGCCTCGATCTCGTCGAGGGTCTGCTCGTCCTCCGCCGCGATGCGATGGAAGTGGTAACCGCTCGTCACCGTTAGTAGTGGAAAGCTCTTGCCGCTCTCGATATCGTGCAGGTAGCGCTCAACATCGCGACGATTGCGGATGTCCAGGTCGGCCGTAATCTTACCGTACACGCGGTGATTGACGATCACGTTGAGCACGGCGCCTCCGGCGTCGACGATACTCGTGAGCTCATTGCCTGCCTGCTCTACGCTGTGGCGAACCTTGACCAAGCGCGTGGGCACAGCGGGGCTGCTGGGGGCCTCCTGCAGCACATAACCACGGTTGGTCGCCACGATATCGTGCCCATCGGCGCGCAGCAGGGCGATGTCCTGCACCACGATCTGGCGGCTCACACCCACCTCGCGGGCAAGCGCGCTGCCCGATACGGGCCCCTTGGCCCCCTCGAGCACGGCCATGATGGCACGGCGACGCTCGCGGGCGTCCATTATTTACCGTCCAGCAGACGCAGGTGCTTAAGCGAGAGGTCGAGGATCGGCGCGGAGTGCGTCAGGGCGCCCGAGCTAATAAAGTCAACGCCTAGGTCGGCAAGCGCGCGGATATTGCTGGCATCCACGTTGCCCGAGCACTCGGTCTTGGCGCGGCCGGCGATAAGCTCAATCGCGTCAGCCATGTCGTCGTGGGTCATGTTGTCGAACATGATGATATCGGCACCGGCCTCCACGGCCTCGCGCACCATGTCCAGATTCTCGCACTCGATCTCGACCGTCGTGGTAAACGATGCATGGGCGCGCGCCATCTCGATCGCACGCGTCACGCCACCGGCGGCATCGATGTGGTTGTCCTTGAGCATGACGGCCGTCGACAGGTTGTAGCGGTGGTTGCTACCGCCGCCGATCTCAACCGCCGCCTTTTCAAACACACGCATACCCGGCGTGGTCTTGCGCGTGTCGACGAGCACGGTCTTGGTGCCCTCGAGCGCCGCGGCCATGCTGTGCGTGTAGGTAGCGATGCCGCTCATGCGCTGCAGGTAGTTGAGTGCCACGCGCTCACCCGAAAGCAGCACGCGCGCATCGCCGCGCACCTGACCCACATGGTCGCCGGCGTGCACCTCGTCGCCATCGGCAACGTCGAGCAGCACCGTGCTCTGCGAATCCAGCAGCTCAAAGGTGCGAGCAAACACATCCAGGCCCGCGATGATGCCATCGGCCTTGGCGATAAGCTCCACCGTGGCGGGACGCGCCGTGGGGCACACGCTCGCCGTGCTCACGTCCTCAAACGTAATGTCCTCGCGCAGAGCCTGCAGAATCAGATCATCGACGACGAGCTTCATGGTAATGGGATTCATGGTCTACTCCTCCACGGCCTGCGTGCCGGCGGCACGGGCCAAATCATCGATTGCCAGGGCGTCTGCGCTTAGGGCGCGATGACGGCCATCGAGCGCGGGATCGCCCGCCTGCTCCACTGCGAGCGACTCGCCGGTGCGCATGTACCACGCGGCGCGACGACCCCAGACCAGTGCTTCGAGCAGACTGTTTGATGCAAGGCGGTTCTTGCCGTGAACGCCGTTGCAGGCCGTCTCGCCCGCGGCGTAGAGCTCGGGCATCGAGGTGCGGCCGTCCTTGTCGACCCATACGCCGCCCATAAAGTAGTGCTGCGTGGGCGTAACGGGGATGGGCTCGTCCAAGATGTCGCGGCCGTCCTCCAGGCAGCGCGCGCGGATATTGGCAAAGTGCCCGGTCACCACATCGCGCTCGACGGGGGCAAAGCTCAGCCACTCGTGCTCGGTGCCGTCCTGCTTCATCTGCTCGCGAATAGCGGCGGCGACCACGTCGCGCGGCTGAAGCTCGTCGGTAAAGCGCTCGCCGGCGGCGTTGAGCAAAATTGCGCCCTCGCCGCGGCAGCTCTCGCTGATCAGGAAGGTGCGGCCCGGCTGCGGCGAGAACAGTCCCGTGGGGTGGATCTGCACGTAGTCCAGGTGCTCCATCTTAATGCCATGCTCCTGAGCAATGTAGCAGGCATCGCCCGTGAGCTGCGGGTAGTTGGTCGAATGGTCGTATACGCCGCCGATACCGCCCGTCGCCCACAGCGTGTGGCGGGCATGGATCTTAAACGGCTCGCCGGCATGCGCGCCCTCGGCGGCATTTACCCGCTCGTCGGCGGGACGAACCGAGTTGTCCTCGTCCACGGGAACGGCAACGACGCCGGTGCACACCGTAACGCCGTCACGCTCGCCCGTCAGGATATCGGTCATGGCTACGTGCTCCAAAATCTGCACGTTATCCAGCTTGCGAACGGCCTGGAGCAGCTTGGTCGTAATCTCCTTGCCGGTGATATCGGCATGGAAGGCGATGCGCGGACGGCTGTGCGCGCCCTCGCGGGTAAAATTGAGGCTGCCGTCGGCCTTGCGCTCAAAATCCACACCCATCGCTAGCAGGTCGTTGATGACCGAGCGGCTCGAGCGGATCATGATGTCGACGCTCTCGCAGCGGTTCTCGTAATGGCCGGCGTGCATGGTGTCCTCAAAGAAGGCATCGTAGTCCGAACCCTCGGGCAGCACGCAGATGCCGCCCTGCGCGAGCATCGAATCGCACTCATCGACCGCGCCCTTGGAGAGCATGATCACGCGCGTGCTCGTCGGCAGATTGAGGGCCGCGTACAGACCCGCTACGCCGCAGCCGGCAATGACGACGTCGCACTCCATATCGGGGTATTGCTTGGTTTCCACAGGAATCCTCTCCCTTGAATGTGACATAAGGGACCGTCCCTCATGCAACATTGTTCTAGCGTGCTGCGTACTCGAGCATACGGTCGAGCGTGAGCTTGGCCTGGTCGGCAGCCTCGTCCGACACGCCGATCTGCACCTCGCCCTCGCCCGTCTCCAGGCAGTGCACGAGCTTTTCGAGCGTGATGAGGTCCATGTTGACGCAGGCGGGCTGCACCGCGGGGAAGTAGAACTTCTTGCCAGTGCCCTGGCAGCGGCGCTCGAGCTCGTAGAGCACGCCGCGGACCGTCACGATAATGAACTCGCTCGCGTCGGACTCCTCGGCATACTTGATGATGCCGGCGGTGGAGCCGATGTAGTCGGCCTCGGCCAGGACGTCGGCCTTGCACTCAGGATGCGCCAGCACGAGCGCGTCGGGGTGGGCCTCCGTCGCGTCGACGATCTGCTCGACGGTGATGATGTGATGGCGCGGGCAGTAGCCGTTGTTGAGAATGACGTGCTTTTGCGGCACCTGCTCGGCTACGAAGCGTCCCAGGTTTTGGTCGGGAATGAACAGAATATGCTGCTGCGGCAGCTCGGACACGATCTTAACGGCGTTGGAACTGGTGACGCACACGTCGCTCCAGCTCTTGATCTCGACCGTGGAGTTGACGTAGCACACCACGGCCAGGTCGTCGCCGTACTCGGCGCGCGCCGCGTCGACCGTCTCGCGCTTGACCATGTGCGCCATGGGACAGTCCGCGCCCGGCTCGGGCAGCAGCACGGTCTTAGTGGGGTTGAGCAGCTTGGCGCTCTCGCCCATAAACTCCACGCCGCACAACACGATGGTCTGCTGCGGCAGGCTCTTGGCGAGCTTGGCCAGGTAGAAGCTGTCGCCGACGTAATCAGCCACGGCCTGCACCTCGGGCGCCACGTAATAGTGCGCCAGGATCACCGCGTCACGTTGGGTTTTTAGTTGCTGAATGGCCTCGACGAGCTCTGCGGGCACCAGTGCCGCACGCTCCGTTGCCGTCGTTGCCGATGCCAGGCCGGCCGCGATATCGCGTGCAAGCTCCGACGCATCCATGTTCGCGCTCTGTGCCATCAAGGCCCCTCTCTTTTGGCGAATCTTGGGGCTTTAGTATGACACCTAGGTTTACAGCTGACAAGACAGCTGTAAACCTAGGTGTAAAGTTGAAATAAAGATTCAATCATGTGGCAGGTCCATTTTCGAACTGGCAAGCTATGGTTAGCCGAGTTCTCGATAGCGCAGGAGGCATCTTTCGCCACCGCAATACCGCTCGGCGCGAGTTGCGCGACGTGGGGCGCAAATGGGACACGCCTCCGCGAGCGGTCCGCACCCAATGTGGCAAAATCGAACTACTAAGGGGGCTTAGAATGCTCAAGATTATTGCCTGCGACGATGATGTCGCTTTTCTAGATAGACTGCACCGGATGATCGACCGTTGGTCGACCGAGACGGGCACGACGGTCGATGTTGCGCTCGTCACGCGCGGCGAGGACCTGCTGGCCCGCCATGCCGCATCGCGCGCCGACATCATTCTGCTCGACATGATCATGCCGCTCGTCAACGGCATGGACACCGCACGCGAACTGCGCCAGGCCGACACCGCCGTGCGCCTGGTGTTCCTCACCTCGTCGCCCGAGTTCGCGCTTGAATCCTACGAGGTCCGCGCCTTCGACTATCTGCTCAAGCCCGTGGCCTACGAACGCCTGGCGCAGTTGCTCGACGAGCTTTCGAGCATGCGCCCGTCAGCGACCGACGAACTCGTCATCAAAACGTCCTTTGGCTACCACGCCCTGCGCCTGTCCGACATCGAATATGCCGAGGCGCGCAACAAGCACGTGGTCTTCCACCTGCGCGACGGACGCGATATCGAGGCACTCGAGTCGTTCCGCAGCGTCGAGGACCGTTTGGCGCAAAATGCCACCTTCTTTAAATGCCACCGTAGCTACCAGGTCAACTTGCGCAATATCGATCACTTTGACCGCACGGACATCGTCATGCGCTCGGGTGCGTGCATCCCGCTTTCGCGCAGCTGCAAGCAGGGATTCCAAGACGCCTACTTTGCGGTTCGCTTTGAGGGTGGGAGACACTGATGGTCTCCTCGGTCGAAATGGTCCTTTGGGCAATCCACCACGCCACGACGCTGCTCTTTGGCGTCTTTGCCTCGGCGGCGCTGTGCGGTATCGAGATCAACCGGCGTCATGCGCTTGAACTGGTGCTGGTCGGTGCCGTAACTGGATGCGCATTTGGCCTCGCCAATGCCGTCGGCGGCGAGCTTTTCGCCCGCCAGGTATATCCGCTCGTCGTGCATCTGCCGCTCATCATCTATTTGTGTGCGCGCTACCGCCTGAGCCCGCTGCTTGCCGCGCTCGGCATTACGAGTGCTTATCTGAGCTGCCAGTTCAGCAATTGGATGGGCATCGCCGCCTTTGCCGCAACCGATTCTCAGATCGCGTACTATCTGGCGCGCATCGCGACCACACTCGCCGTCTTTGCCGTCCTGTTGCATTGGGCCGGCGACATCGGTCCGCGCTTGGCGATTAAAAGCACCACCGAGCTGGGCATCCTTTTAATCCTGCCGCTCGTCTATTACGTCTTTGACTATGCCACCAACGTCTACACCACGCTGTTCCACTCGGGCTCGGTGGTAACGGTTGAGTTTTTGGCATTTGCGCTCTGTGCCTTCTATCTTATGTTTCTTGCCGTTTACCTGCGCGAATACGAAGAAAAGGAAACCGCCGAGCGAGAGCGCTGGATGCTCGAAACCCGCGACAGCGCCGCCATCAAAGAGCTCGAGGCTTGGCGTCAATCTGGGCGCGAGCTGTCGATTCTTCGCCACGATATGCGCCACTTCCTACGCGGCCTGGCCGCTTTAATTGAGGAGGGCCACACCGACGAGGCGCTCAAACGCATCGATGAACTCTGCGAAGCCGGCGATCGCACCGCCGTACGCCGCTTCTGCGCCAACGAGACCGTAAACATCGCGCTTTCGTCATTTAGCTCGGATATCAATAGAAACGGCATTACCGCCAACCTGCGCGCCGCCGTACCCGAAACCATCCACGTAGGTGACGCCGACCTGTTTAGCGTGCTCTCAAATGCCTTGGAAAACGCTATCACCGCCGCAAGCGCCGCACCCCAAGGAAAGCGATTCGTCGACTTTGACCTGCGATTAGAGGACGGCCAGCTGCTGCTGTTAGTTTCCAACACGTTTGACCGCGCGCCGCGCATGGTCGACGGCATGCCCGTGACCCGGCATGCGGGCCATGGCTTTGGCACCAGGAGCATCAAACTTGCCGTGGAGCGCATGAACGGCAACTGTCAGTTCCGCATTAACGGCGATCGGTTTGAGCTGCGCGCTGTGATGTAGAAGTGCGGCGCCGATCTCGCGGCGTGTCTTGCCCGCCAGGCAATCGCTCACCGGCGCCAATCCGCTACAGCGGAGCGGCTGCCGGGGTCAGCTGCTTGATGTAGGCCCACATGCGCTGCTTGGCGGCTTTGTCAGTGAGCGCCGCCTCAAAACCGTCGAGCGCGAGCACGCGGCGACCCTGCACATGGGCGACCAAGCCGGGCTTGAGCATGGCGGTGTCGAAGTCATCGATCGCCACGAGCATATCGGCGTAGGTCTCGCGCATGGCGTCAGCCGCGTTGTTGTCGAGCAGTAGCACCGCCTCGGGGTCCAAGGCCTCAAGCGCCTCACGGAACAGCTCGCACGGCAGAGTCTCGCCCACCGCGACCGCTCCGTCACCCACGCCGGCGACGCTTGCCAGCACGCAAAAATCCTCGGGCGCGTAGCCGATGGCCCCAAGCGCCTTGCGCAACGCCGCGCCATCCGGGCCGGCGGCAAGCTCGCCACCCGAACGCTCGGCCTCGTCCAACTCGCCTTTGACCAGCACGATCGGCGAGCACGCGTTGCCCGCGATACGCACGCCACGGACCGCAAGCGATGTGAGCTCCTGCTCGGCCGCCTGGGCGATGGCTTCTTTTTTCTGGCTTTGTGACGTGGACATGCGCTCTCCAATCGTTTGCGTGCCCACCATTATATAAAAGAGCTGCCCGCGAGTGGTTGCTTTGCGGGCGGCTGGGTATAAGCACGGTCGTACTGAGTTTTACGCGGCTGAGCCGCGTCACATTATGGAGGTCACCATGGCTGACATTAAGCAGATTACCCCCGAGAACTTCGATTCCGTCGTTAACGACAGCCTGCCCGTGCTGGTCGATTTTTGGGCACCGTGGTGCGGTCCCTGCCGCTCCCTCTCGCCCATCGTTGACGAGGTTGCCGATGAGCTGGCGGGCAAGCTTGCCGTTGCCAAATGCAACGTCGACGACAACCAGGACCTGGCCATGAAGTATGGCGTCATGAGCATCCCGACGCTGATTGTGTTTAAGAACGGCGAAGAGATTGACCGCTCGGTTGGCGCTCTGCCCAAGGCGAGGCTGCAGGCGCTGCTGGAAAAGCATCTGTAATACGCTTGTTACATGTTGCCGTCTGCCTGCCGTCCATGAGCGCTTTTACGCCGCTCGCCGGACTTCTGAATGCACCGAGTGCAACCGCGGATAGTATGGTAGTCACAAACAGCCCCCAGTGAACGGGTGCGGGTCGCACAGACTCGTACCCGTTTTCTTATGTAACTGCGCGCAGAGCGGGCGTAGTAAAATCTGAACCACTGAACTGCCCCATACAAAAGGAGATTTCCCATGCATGATGTTGGAATGAACATGAGCCAGCTTGCCATGAGCGTCAAGCAGGTCGACGACACCATCGAGCTCGCTCACGAATGGAGCCATCAGTTGCTGCATGCGACCGAGAATTTTGACATGGAGCGCATCGGCGCCAAGCTCGAGGCCGCCATGGCCGCGCTGCACGAGGCCCACGACGCACTCGAGGGCTACGAGGAAGCCATCGAGGCCGACCACAACTCCGTCGGCTCCGTAAAGCTGGTGTAAGGTGGCCGAACACGAGCACGGCTGCGGGTACGAGCACGAGCACCCGCACGGGGCGGACGGTGACGCGGGCTGCCACTGTAGTGGCTCCGGCTCCGAGCTGGTCCGTTTTTCGGTTACCGCACCCGACGACCTGCTGCGCCGTTTTGACGAGCAGATCGCACGCCGCGGCGACGTGGCCAACCGATCCGAGGCCGTGCGCGACCTGATTCGCGCCTCGATCGCCAAAGAGCAGATGCGCACGCCCGATGAGCATGTTATCGGGTCGCTCACCATGATCTACGACCACCATACCGGCGACCTGACGCGCCGCCTGGACGAGGTGCAGCACGACTACACCGACGAGATCGTATCGACCATGCACGTGCATCTGGATCACCACAACTGCTTGGAGATTCTGGCGCTCAAGGGTCGCGGCGAGCGCGTCTACGAACTAGCCGACCGCCTGCTGGGCCTGCGCGGCGTTAAGCACGGCGAGCTCACGTGCGCCGCCACCAAGCAGAGCCTGGGGCTGTAGCGGAATTTCCCGCAGCGCACCTGCCAAAAAGGGACAGGTTTGTTTTGGCAGGTTTAGCGTTTTACCTACCAAAATAAACCTGTCCCTTTTTGGTCGGTTTTGATGAGGGGTGTCGCATGCGGCATGTGCATATTCATGTGACGGGCATTGTGCAGGGCGTTGGCATGCGACCGTTTGTGTATCGCGAGGCCATGGCGCATGGCATTTGCGGATGGGTGCTCAATGCGGGCGACGGCGTGCATATCGAGGCGCACGCTTGTGCCGAGGCGGTTGACGGATTTGTCGCTGCGCTTTCTGAGCATGCGCCCGCAGCGGCTCGCGTTGAGCGAGTCGATATTGCGGATTTGGAGCCTGGCGGTTGGAGCACTGCCGATGAGCAGGGCTTTCACATTGTGGCGTCGCAGGACCAGACCGCGCACACCACACTTGTCTCGCCCGATATCGCCACCTGTGACGATTGCCTGCGCGAGTTGTTCGATCCCGCCGACCGACGCTATCACTACCCCTTTATCAACTGCACTAACTGCGGACCGCGCTTTACCATCATCCGCTCGCTGCCTTACGATCGAGCGGCTACCTCGATGGACCGTTTTCCCATGTGCCCCGAGTGTGCCGCGGAGTATGCCAATCCGCTCGACCGGCGTTTTCACGCGCAGCCCGATGCCTGCTTTGATTGCGGGCCGCATATTACGTGGCGTGAGGCTGTGAACGGCGATGCGTGCGGGAATTCGTCCGCGACACCGGCCGTCGGCACCACACGCGAGGCCAGCGACGCCATCATCGAGCGCTACGTTGAGCTGCTGGCCAGCGGTGGCGTCGTCGCCATCAAGGGCCTGGGCGGATTCCATCTAGCCTGTGATGCTGCCAACGAGCAGGCGGTGGCCGAGTTGCGCCGTCGCAAACGCCGCAGCAACAAACCACTTGCCGTCATGGTACGCAGTCTTGCCGATGCCGGGCGCCTGTGTCATATCGACGATGCTGAACGCGATCTGCTCGCTGGCAGTATCCGCCCCATCGTGCTGCTGCGCCGGCGCACTGTTAGCGAGGACAACGACGGTTCCCCCGACATCCTCGCCCTCGCGCCATCTGTCGCGCACGACCTGCCCGAGCTCGGCGTCATGCTCCCCTATACCCCGCTTCAACATCTGTTGCTTGCCGCGGCAGAAGCCTGCGGTATGCACGCGCTCGTCATGACCAGCGGAAACCTGAGCGAAGAGCCCATCGAGACCGATGACGATCTTGCCTGGGAGCGCCTCGTTGCCGCCGGCATCGCCGACGCGTTGCTCGGTAACGACCGCGCGATCCTCTCGCGCTATGACGATTCCGTGGTGCGCGTGGTTGACGGCACCGTTATGCCCGTGCGCCGCGCTCGCGGATATGCACCCCAGCCGCTACCGTTGCCGGCGCTCGACCGCGCTCCGTCCTGCGTGCTTGCCTGCGGGCCACAACAAAAGGCCACGATTGCGCTCACGCGTGAAGGGACGAACGGCAAGGCAACCTGTTTTGTGTCGCAACATATCGGCGATGTTGAAAACGGCGGGACCTTCGATGCCTGGAACGCCGCGCGCACGCGCTTGGAAGATCTCTTTGATTTGGCGCCCGCCGCCTTGGCCTGCGATGTACACCCCAGCTATCTATCGGGCCAGTGGGCGCGCGAGCAGGCGCGAAAATGCAATCTGCCGCTCGTCGAGGTGCAGCACCATCATGCGCATATCGCGAGCGTAATGGCCGAGGCCATCGCCGCGGGCCAGCTTACAACCGACGCGCGCGTCCTTGGCATCGCCTTTGACGGCACCGGCGCCGGCACCGATGGGACCATTTGGGGCGGCGAGTTTCTTGTTGCCAGCCTTGGCGGCTTTGAGCGCGCCGCGCATTTGCGCACCTGGGCGCTCCCCGGCGGGGCGGCCTCCGTGCGCGACGCCCGCCGCAACGCCTTTGCCCTGCTCAGTGAGCTCGGTCTGCTCGAGCACCCAGGTGCCGCTCGGCTTTTGGACAGCCTCGACGAGCAAACGCGCAGCGTGACAGCCACCATGATCGAGCGCGGCATCAACAGCCCGCGTACCAGCAGCATGGGGCGTCTCTTTGATGCCGCGGCAGCAATTCTGGGCATCTGCGACAAGGCAACCTACGAGGGCGAACCCGCCATCGAGCTTGAGGCTGCCGCCTGGCGCGCGCTCGACAACGAAATCGCCCATTTTCCCGACGACAACGCCGGCTATTTCGCATCTGGCCCATCGTGGCTGGACGGCCCCTATGTTCTGGACCAGAAAGCACTCTTTGAGGCACTTTTGGGAGGAATTGAAGCCGGAGCGCCCGCCGACAGGCTCGCACTCGACTTCCATGTCGCCGTCGCGCGCTCTTCGGCACGAATCGCACGCGAAATCTGCGCGCGCGAAGACATCGATACCGTCGCGCTCTCGGGCGGCGTGTTCATGAACCAACTTTTGCTTCAGCTCCTCATCCGCGAGCTTAAAGACGCAGGCCTTACGGTCTTGGTTCCCCAAACCGTGCCCGTTAACGACGGCTGCATCGCCTACGGTCAGGCGGCAGTCGCACGCACTCGCCTCGCACAGGTCGCACCGCAATAGGCTGTTTGGCCAACCCGCAAGCCGCCGTCTCACAGGTGTAGCGCGTTTGCCCGCAGCCCCCGCGAGCGCTACCATCAAACGATGGATTATCCAGCGCCCATCCAGCGCAAAGCGTATAAAAGAGGAACATTATGTGCCTTGCCGTTCCCGGTAAAGTAGTCAAACGCGACGATGACCTCAAGGCCACCGTCGACATGATGGGCATCGAGCGCCCTGTTTCGCTGAGACTCGTGCCGACGGCGCAGGTTGGCGACTATATTCTCGTACACGCCGGCTTTGGCATCCAGATTGTCGACGAGCAGGAAGCACAGGAAACGCTCGAGCTTGTTAATGCCATGTCCGAGCTGGTCGAAGAAGACCAGCTGGCCACCAACCCGGCGGAGGCTTACTAGTGGCGCCCGAGCAGCCGGCTCGCTCCGGTATCGATTTCTCGGCATTCCGCGATCCCAAGCTGGCTCGCGAGCTCATCGAGCGCATTCATGAGCTTGTCGGCGACCGCGCCATCAACCTTATGGAAGTCTGCGGCACGCATACCGTGAGCATCGGGCGTTATGGCTTTCGCTCCATTATGCCGGCCGGGCTCAAGCTGCTGAGCGGCCCGGGCTGCCCCGTCTGCGTCACCGCCAACCGCGACATCGACCACGCGATCGCGCTCGCCAACATAGACCGCGCCATCATCACCACCTTTGGCGACATGATGCGCGTGCCCGGATCATCCACCTCGCTCGCTGCGCAAAAGGCGGCAGGACGCGACATCCGCATCGTCTATTCCCCGCTCGACGCGCTCGACATTGCCGAGCAAAACCCCGATCGCCCGGTCATTTTTATGGGCGTGGGCTTTGAGACTACGACGCCCACCATCGCCGCCGCCATCTTGGAGGCCGATGCACGCGGACTCCAGAACTTCTCGGTCTACTGCGCCCACAAGACCACGCCGCCGGCGCTGCGCGCCATCGCCAACGATCCCGAGACCGCCATCGACGGCTTTATCCTGCCGGGCCACGTCGCCACCATCACGGGCTTGGCCCCCTTTGGCTTTTTGGTCGACGAGTTTAAGACTCCAGGCGTGGTAACGGGATTTGAGCCGGTCGACATCTTGCAGGGTATCTGCATGCTGGTCCAGATGGTTGTTGAGGGGCAACCCGCGATCGACAACGCCTACCGTCGCGGCGTCAATGCCGACGGCAATCCCGTGGCGCGCCAGCTGGTCGAGCAGGTATTTGAGCCGTGCGATACCACATGGCGCGGATTGGGATCGATTGCGGCTTCGGGACTCGCCATTCGTCCCGAATTCTCGCGCTTTGATGCCCGCACCCGCTTTGATGTGCCCGTTGAGGCGACAGTCGAGCCGCGCGGGTGCCGCTGCGGCGACGTGCTGCGCGGGGCCATTACGCCGAGCGACTGCCCCCTGTTCGGCCACGCTTGTACGCCCGAGCATCCCGTCGGCCCCTGCATGGTGAGCTCCGAGGGCAGCTGCGCAGCATATTTCCGCTACCGAGGCTAATAGGTTCCGCCGTTCTAACGAACGGCGGACCAGTCGACGCTGCGCCTCACCCATATAATTCCACCCACGATTGGAGTTTTCGATATGTCCCATAGCGTTACCGATAGCACCGTCCTGTTGGGCCACGGCTCCGGCGGACAGATGATGAAGCGCATCATCGATGAGGTCTTTTTAGATGCCTTTGGTTCGCCCGAGCTGCTCGAAGGCAACGATGCCGGCGTCGCCGCGCTGCCCGCGAGCGGGCGCATCGCCATGTCGACCGACGGCTTTGTAGTCTCGCCGCAGTTCTTCCCCGGTGGCAACATCGGCCGCCTCGCCGTGTGCGGAACCGTCAACGACGTCGCGACCTCGGGTGCCAACGTGCGCTACCTATCGTGCGGCTTTATCCTCGAAGAGGGCTATCCCATGGATAAGCTCCACCAGATTGTGCAGACGATGGCCGAAACGGCACGCGAGGCGGGCGTGTCCATAATCACGGGCGACACCAAGGTGGTCGAGCGCGGCGGGGCCGACGGCGTCTACATCAATACCGCCGGCGTGGGCGAGGTGCCTGCGGGCGTGGCGCTCAGCGGCGCAAACTGCCAGCCCGGCGATGTCATCCTGGTATCGGGTACGCTGGGCGACCACGGCATCGCCATCATGAGCCAACGCGAGGGCCTAGCGTTTTCGAGCACCATCGAAAGCGACGCCGCGCCGCTCAACCACCTGATTGCCGATGTGCTTTCCGCAGCACCCGACACACGCTGCTTCCGCGACCCCACGCGCGGTGGCCTGGCCTCGACGCTCAACGAGTTTGCACAGGCCAGCGGCGTTGCCATGGAGGTCGACGAGGATGCCGTGCCCGTGCGTCCCGACGTGCAGGCCGCCTGCGAGATGCTCGGCTACGATGTGCTGCAGGTGGCAAACGAGGGCAAGATGGTTGCCGTCGTGCCGGCCGAACAAGCCGATGCGGCGCTGGCCGCCATGCGCGCCGCCCGCTACGGCGAGAATGCCGCCGTCATCGGTCGCGTGCTGCCACTTGCCGAGGGCACCCGCCCCGCCGTGCGCGTACGTACCGGTTGGGGCTCGACCCGCATCCTCGACATGCTCGTGGGAGAGCAGCTGCCGAGAATTTGCTAACGACAAAGGCTCAGGGCTATTAAAGATATTCAGATTCCAAACATGCCCGGCACGCATGCCCAGTATTATGGGGTGCGTTTTACAACTCAAGCGGCAGGAGCACCCATGGCAGCGGATTATTCCCATGTGATTTTTGATCTGGACGGCACCATCCTCAACACGCTCGAGGACCTGGCAGCCGCCGGCAACCATACCTGCGAGATGCACGGCTGGCCCACGTTTGCCGTTGACGAGTACCGCTACAAGGTGGGAAACGGCATGCTCAAGCTGGTCGAACGCTTTATGCCTGCCGAGTATGCGGGCGACGGTCGCATGTTTGAGCAGACGCTTGCCGAGTTTAGGGCTTATTACGGCGAGCACAAGGAGGACCACACCGCCCCCTATGCCGGTACGATCGAGATGCTTGACCGCTTGCGCGCCGCGGGTGTGCAGCTTGCCGTGCTCACCAACAAGGACCACGTCTCGGCGGCTCCGCTTATTGAGAAGTATTTTGGTTCCGAGCGCTTTGCGCTGGTGCAGGGCCGCGTCGATGCGTTTCCGCCCAAGCCCGAGGCGCCTGTTACGCTGCATGTGATGAAAGAGCTAGGCGCCGATCCGGCGACCACGCTCTACGTAGGCGATTCCAATGTCGATATCCTGACCGGTCACAACGCCGGCCTTAAGAGCGCGGGCGTCAGCTGGGGCTTCCGCGGCCGTGCAGAGCTGGAGGCCGCCGGCGCCGACTACGTGGTGGACACCCAGGCAGAGCTCGCGGCGCTGGTGCTGGGCGAGTAACGAGCGACACTGCTTAACGCAGCTGCGGCAATTCTTCCGCGCGGAAAGCGCATCCCGTTTTGGAGCTCCGGAATGGGATGCGCTTTCCGTTTGAGGCGCATCAGGGAAACCGCATCCCGTTTCAGAGTAATATTCCGGGTCGCACTTTCCGTAACCCACCCCATCCGGAAAATGCGACCCACTATTCGGCCAAAAACCGGGTCGCGGTTTCCCAAGCACTCGATGCAACGCTGGCACAAGGAGTGTCCCCAACTGCCGGCAGAAAAGGAACGTCCCCAAGTGCCGCCCCAATGACTACAAGTGCCGCGCCATGGCAACGACGCAGGTAGAGGATGGACAGCGAGCGACGTCCAGGACGAACAAGTTGGCATGAAAAAGGCGAGGCATAGACCTTTTGGTCATGCCTTGCCTTTTGAATGACAAATTGTCGTTCTGGACGGCGCGTAGCGTCGACCGGTTCCGCGGTTTGGTAAAACCGCGGAACAAAAAGTCGCCCCCTCCCGCGCACGGAACGGAAGGGGGCTAAAGGTAGGAGTCTACCGGTGGGTTTACCCCACCGGACAGACGATGACCAGGTGATCCTCTACAGGATCGTCAAGGTTTCCGTGGGGTACCCGTTGGGTACTTAGATCAACACGCAGGCGACGGTCAGGATGATGGCGCAGACGACAGAGAGCGCGACGATGAGCTTAAGGGCAAACTTGAGCCAGGTCGTCCACTCGATCTTGGCCAGGGCGAGACCGCCCATGATGGCGCCGGAGGTCGGGGTGAACAGGTTCACGACACCGATGGCGGCGGAGAAGATCATGACCATGACCTCAGGCGAGAAGCCGAGCTTAACAGCCAACGGTCCCATGATGGGCATGGAGACGGTGGCCATACCAGAGGTCGAGGGGATCAGGAAGGACAGGCCGAAGTAGACCAGGAAGCTCATGGGAGCGAAGATCACGCCGGACAGGCCAGCCAGAGCATTGGCGGCAGCGTCGAGGACGAAGACGTCGAGGCCGGTGTTAGCCATGAGGACGGAGATACCACGGGCGAGGGCGATGACGAGAACAACGGACATCATGTCGGCAGCGCCGGTGATAAAGGTGTTAACGATCTGCTTCTCGGACAGGCCACCGATGATACCGATCAGGACGGCCATAAGGAAGAACCAGGTGGAAGCCTCGTCGAAGTACCACTGGCCAATGGGCAGGCCGGTGATCAGGGCAGACCAGCCCTGGACGACGGCGTTACCGTCGGCGTCGTAGACAGCGCCAGCGTCGAAGAAGTTGGCGACGCCCTCGTTGAGGTCGGCCAGCGGAATGAAGCCGACGATCATGACGACGAAGGTGAAGGCGAAGGCAATCAGAACACCCTTCTGACGACCGGTGAGCTTGACCTCCTTGTGGACCTCGGAAGCAGCCTTGCCGTGAGCCTCTTCGGCGTCCTTGAGCTCCTGCATCGACAGGATGGTGGAACCCTTGTCAGCCTTGACCTTCTTGGCGTAGCTCATCACGAAGAAGATGGACATAGCGGTAGTGACAATCCACAGGACGGCACCGAGGCCGATGATGATGGACTGGTTGACCTCAATGCCAACGCCGGTCAGAGCGTCGACGGCAGCGCCGACGGCGAACGGGTTAACCGTGGAGCCCAGGCAGCCGCAGCCAGCGCCGAGCAGGACGGTAGCGGCACCGACCATGGGGTCGAAGCCAGCGGCCATCATGGTAGCGGCGAGCAGGGCGTAGAAGGGAACGGTCTCCTCGCACATACCATAGGTGGTACCACCGAGGGAGAAGATGAGCATCAGCACGGGAATGAGCATAATCTCGTTGCCCTTAAGCTTCTGCACCAGAACGGCGATGCCGTTGTCCAGGGCGCCGGTCTCGGTCATCATACCGAGGAAGCCGCCCAGGATCATAACGAAGAGGCAGACGGGCAGAGCGTCAGCGAAGCCCTTAATCGGGGCGGTGCAGAAATCGCTCAGACGGGCGGCAGTAACCGCGCCGCCGGACGTGCCGGAGACGATAACGGTAATCACTGCGACAATTGCCAGCAGAGCAAGAAGAATGGTGAACGATGAAGGCATACCGCGCTTTTTCT
The DNA here is from genome assembly GCA_900551185.1 of uncultured Collinsella sp. Lineage (GTDB taxonomy): Bacteria > Actinomycetota > Coriobacteriia > Coriobacteriales > Coriobacteriaceae > Collinsella. Next base: position 18,076 of record URVF01000010.1, read on the forward strand.
TAGCGGTCTCAGTCATAGTTCTCATCCCCCCTTCATAAATCATTTACTGATCTCGCCAGAAGCGGCTCTTCCGTGCCGTGCCTGCCGCTTGATGCGAGATTATTACCAGATAAAACCGCTCGGGGTGTGCAGCAATACACCCCGAGCGAGATGCTAGATGCTCTTACTTGAGCGTGGCGTACATGACAGCCTTGATGGTGTGCATGCGGTTCTCGGCCTCGTCGAAGACCTTGGAAGCGGGGCTCTCGAAGACCTCGTCGGTGACCTCCTGCTCGGTGATGCCGAACTGCTCGCACTTCTCGGCGCCAATGGTGGTGTTGGTGTCGTGGAAGCTGGGCAGGCAGTGCAGGAAGATGGCACCCGGGTTGGCCATAGCCATGACCTCGGAGGTGACACGATACGGGGTGAGCTGAGCGATGCGCTCGGCCCAGACCTCATCGGGCTCGCCCATGGAGACCCACACGTCGGTGTAGATAACGTCGGCACCGGTGACGCCGTCCTTGACGTCGGTGGTCAGCTTGATGGTGCAGCCGTTGGCCTCGGCGATGGGCTTGCAGGCCTCGATGACGTCGTCAGCGGGCATGCACTCCTCGGGGCCGCAGGCCACGAAGTTCATGCCGAGCTTGGAGCAGACGACCATGAGGGAGCGAGCGACATTGTTCTTGCAGTCACCCATGAAGACGAGGGTCTTGCCCTTGATGTCGTAGTTGAAGTTCTCCTGGACGGTCAGGATGTCGGCGAGCATCTGGGTGGGGTGCCACTCGGTGGTCAAGCCGTTCCACACGGGCACGCCGGACTTAGCAGCGAGCTCCTCGACGTCGTCCTGGGCAAAGCCACGGAACTCGATGCCGTCATACATGCGGCCGAGAACGCGGGCGGTGTCCTCGATGGACTCCTTCTTGCCCATCTGCGACGAACCCGGATCGAGGTAGGTCACGCCCATACCCAGATCCATGCCGCCGACCTCGAAGGCGCAGCGGGTACGAGTAGAGGTCTTCTGGAAGAGCAGAACGATATTCTTGCCCTCGAGATAGCGGTGCGGAACGCCAGCGCGCTTCATATCCTTGAAGTTCTTGGAGAGCTTGAGCAGGTACTCGATCTCCTCGGTGGTGAGGTCGAGAAGCTTGAGGAAGCTACGGCCGGAGAGGTTAACACCCATGGTTTGATTCCTTTCGAAGAAATGAATTACGTAAGTATTAGTGGTGCCCGTTTAACGGGCGAAGCCGGTGCGGTTGTAGGGGGACCGCACCGGAAACGGAAAGACTTAGAGGTCCTCGCGCCAGAAGGGCATGCTCATGCAGCGCGGGCCGCCGCGGCCGC
>URVF01000011.1 GCA_900551185.1 uncultured Collinsella sp.
ACGAGATCATGCCTAGTCTCGTGGGCTCGGAGATGTGTATAAGAGACAGCCCAAGAACTTCACTTCGCTCGTCACCTTCCAGGTGCCGGAGTTCTTGGCCAAGTTCAACGTAAGCGCCGTCTCGCTCGTCACCATCGTCGCCTGCCTGGTTATCATGGCCGGCCTGATGTTCTTTACAGGTAAGACCAAGATGGGCAAGGCCATGCGCGCCGTGTCCGAGGACAAGGCTGCCGCTCAGCTCATGGGCATCAACGTCAACCGCACCATTTCGATGACGTTTGCCATCGGCTCTGCCCTTGCCGCCATCGCCGGCGTGCTGCTGTGCTCCTACTCGCCGGTGCTGCAGCCCACCACGGGCGCCATGCCTGGCATCAAGGCCTTCGACGCCGCTGTCTTCGGTGGCATCGGCTCCATCCCCGGCGCTTTTGTCGGTGGCATTCTCATCGGCATCATCGAAGCGATGGCGCAGGCTTACATTTCCACGAGCCTTGCCAACTCCATCGTCTTTGGTGTTCTGATCATCGTCCTGCTCGTCAAGCCTGCCGGCCTCTTGGGCAAGTACGTCCCCGAGAAGGTGTAGGTGAGCGTTATGAAGTTTCTTAAAGACAAGCAGACGCGTCACGACTTTGTCACGTACGCCATGTGCCTTGTGGCGTTTGCCATCGTGTTCTTTATGCAGTCCAACCACATGATTCCGCGCATGATCGCCGGTCAGCTGGTTCCCATCACGGCCTATATCGTCATGGCCATTTCCCTTAACCTCGTCGTCGGCATCGCGGGCGACTTGTCGCTGGGCCACGCGGGCTTTATGAGTGTCGGTGCCTATACGGGAATCGTCACCGCCGTCGCGCTGGAGAGCGCCGTTCCCTCCGATCCGGTGCGCCTTATCATCAGTATCGTGGTCGGCGCCATCGCTGCCGCCATCCTGGGCTTCTTGATTGGCATCCCGGTCCTTCGTCTGAGCGGCGATTACCTGGCTATCGTGACGCTGGCCTTTGGCGAGATTATCAAGGAGATCGTCACCTGCCTCATTGTGGGCGTCGATTCCCGCGGCCTGCATGTGATCTTTAACATCACGGGTAACTCCACGATCGATGACCTGCACCTGCTCGAGGACGGCACCGCCATCATCAAGGGCGCCCAGGGCGCCTCGGGCGTGTCGACGTACTCGACCTTCCTCGCCGGTGCCATCCTGGTCATGGTCGCACTCGTGATCGTGCTCAACCTGGTTCGCAGCCGTACCGGCCGTGCCATTATGGCCGTGCGCGACAACAAGATCGCTGCCGAGTCTGTGGGCATCTCCGTCACCGAGTACCGCATGATCGCCTTCGTGGTTTCCGCTGCCCTCGCCGGTGCTGCCGGAGCCCTCTTCGGCGGTAACTTCTCGCAGCTCTCCGCCACCAAGTTCGACTTCAACACGTCCATCCTCATCCTGGTGTTCGTGGTCCTGGGCGGTCTGGGCAATATGCGCGGCTCCGTCATCGCGGCGGCATTGCTCACGGTGCTTCCCGAGCTGCTCCGTCAGTTCTCGGACTACCGCATGCTCATCTACGCCATCGTGCTGATCTTGGTCATGATCTTTACCAACAACCCGCAGCTCAAGGCGTTCTTCGGTCGTGTCAAGGATCGCTTTGCTTCCAAGAAGGAGGTGGCAGCCGATGCCCAGTAAATTTGAGTTCAAGAAGGGCAAGATGGTCCCGTATCCTTCTGGCGCCATCGTTCCCGACCGCGACCTGGGCGAGCGCCCGGCACTCGAGTGCATCCACCTGGGCATCGAGTTCGGTGGCCTTAAGGCAGTCGACGACTTTAGCCTGACTATCGGCAAGACCGAGATCGCCGGTCTGATCGGCCCCAACGGTGCCGGTAAGACCACGGTCTTCAACCTGCTCACCAAGGTGTACCAGCCCACGCACGGCACCATCCTGCTCGACGGTGAGGACACCTCGGGCAAGTCGGTCTATCAGGTCAACCGCATGGGTATTGCCCGTACCTTCCAGAACATTCGTCTGTTCAACACCATGACGGTGGAGGATAACGTTAAGGTCGGCCTGCATAACCAGGAGCGCTACTCCGGCTTTGAGGGCGTGCTGCGCCTGCCGGCGTATTGGAAGCACGAGAAGGCTGCTCACGAGCGCGCCATGGAGCTGCTGTCCATCTTTGATATGGAGCATCTGGCAAACGAGCAGGCCGGATCGTTGCCTTACGGCGCTCAGCGCCGTCTGGAGATCGTCCGCGCGCTTGCCACCAACCCCAAGCTACTGCTGCTCGACGAGCCTGCCGCCGGCATGAATCCGTCCGAGACCGCGGAGCTCATGGAGAACATCGTCAAGATTCGCGACACCTTTGGCATTGCCATCATGCTTATCGAGCATGATATGTCGCTCGTTATGAACATCTGCGAGGGCATCTGCGTGCTCAACTTTGGTAAGGTCATCGCCAAAGGCACGGCAGAGGAAATCCAGAATAACGATGCCGTTATCGAGGCGTATCTGGGCAAGCAGGATAAGGGGGAGAACTAAATGGCAGAGCCGATGCTTTCCGTCTACAACATCAACGTCTGGTACGGCGCCATCCACGCCATCAAGGACATCTCCTTTAACGTTAACGAGGGCGAGATCGTGGCCCTGATCGGCGCGAACGGTGCCGGTAAGTCCACGACGCTCAAGACCGTCTCGGGCCTCCTGCGCTCTAAGACCGGCTCCATCAAGTTTATGGGCGAGGACATTACCCATACGCCCGCCGACAAGCTGGTTGGTAAGGGCCTGGCTCAGGTTCCCGAGGGTCGTCGCGCCTTTTTGCAGATGACGGTTGAGGAGAACCTGGAGATGGGCGCCTATACGCAGCCCAAGTCCACGGTGGTCCCGGGCCTCGAGCGCGTCTACGAGCAGTTTCCGCGCCTGAAGGAGCGCCGTCGCCAGGTCGCCGGCACCCTTTCGGGCGGCGAGCAGCAGATGCTCGTTATGGGGCGCGCCCTTATGAGTAACCCCAAGCTGCTCATGCTCGACGAGCCTTCCATGGGCCTGGCGCCGATTCTGATTGAGCAGATCTTCCAGATTGTCGAGGACCTGCACAAGGCCGGCACCACGGTGCTTCTGGTCGAGCAAAACGCACAGATGGCGCTTTCGATTGCTACGCGCGGTTACGTGCTCGAGACCGGCAAGATCACCATGACCGGCACCGGCCAAGAGCTACTGCACGACGATAACGTGCGTAAAGCCTACCTGGGTGGTTAATCCATTCAACAAAGGGGGCGCTGACCAACCCGGTCAGCGCCCCCTTTTTAAGTTGCGGTGGAATAGGGACTAAATGGGAGTCTCAGAGGCCAAAACAGTCCCTATTCCACCGCAACTTCATGGGGATGTGTGACAATGCCCGTCGGAAAACATCTGCTGTCTTTGGGGGTCTATCTATGCTGTACGAGTTTTGTGCCGAGAACTTTGAGCGGGTGCCGGCGGCCATCGAGGCCGGTGCGGGGCGCATCGAGCTGTGCGATAACCTTGCCGTCGGTGGTACCACGCCCTCGGCCGGCGTTATCAGCGCTACAGTCAGCTATGCTCACGAGCATGACACGCGAGTGATGTGCATGATTCGCCCGCGTGGCGGTGACTTTCATTACAACCAAGACGAGCTGCGCATGATGGAGATGGACCTGGGCCTTGCCGTAAGCGCCGGCGTTGACGGCTTGGTCTTTGGCTGCTGCAAGCCCTGCGCTGACGGATGGGCGCTCGACGAGCTTACGTTGGGCGCCCTCGTGATGGCCGCGGGCTGCGCGACCGAGGAATGTAAGCGTGAGCCCATCGACATCACCTTCCACATGGCATTTGACCAGCTCTCGCCCGAGGCTCAGCTCGATGCGATTGATACACTTGCCGACTGCGGCGTTACGCGCATCCTCACGCATGGCGGCGCTGCCGGTACGTCGATCGAGGATAATTTCGATCACCTGGCTCGTTTAATCGAGTATGCGGGTGATCGTTTGACCATCCTTCCCGGCGGCGGCATCACTACGGCAAATCGCGACGCGGTCGCGGCGGCGCTAGACGTCTCCGAACTCCATGGCACCAAGATCGTGCCGCTGGAGGTATAACCCGTGGCGCTGGTATTCGATGTTCAGCAGGCGAGTGGCAAGCCCGACGACAACCGTCGTCCCGGCACCGCGTGCCCCTTTTGCGATACAGAAGGGCTCACCAACATCATCCAGCGCGACGGTGACTGCATCTGGCTCGAGAATAAGTTCAAAACCCTGCGCGCCACCCATCAAACCGTGCTGATCGAGTCGGCCGATCACGATGCCGACCTGGTGACCTATAAGCCGGATGAACTCCACCATGTGATGCGGTTTGTCCTGGGTTGCTGGCAGCAGATGATCGATTCACAGCAGTATCGAAGCGTGCTCATGTACAAGAACAAGGGGCCACTTTCGGGCGGCAGTCTGGTCCATCCGCACATGCAGATTGTGGGTTTGGAGCAGGAAGACGGCTATGCTTCGCTGGCTTCCGCCAATTTCGAAGGTATCAATGTCTGGCAACAGGGGAGAATCTCGGTCAATATCTCAACCGAACCGATCATGGGGTTCTTTGAGATCAACGTTTCAGCCCCGCAGGGAATCGCTGCCAGCGATGGCATGCGAGACCAAGCCGAGGCGGATCTCTTCGCCGATGCGATCCAGGTGGCTCTGCGCTATATCCTGAACGAGCACCACGGTGGTCGCGCAGAGTCGTACAACCTGTTCTTCTATCACCTAGGCGGTCGGACCATTGCCAAGGCGCTGCCGCGTTGGGTGGTTTCGCCCTACTTTGTCGGCTATCGTTTGGCCCAGGTCAATGCTGAGACCACGCTCGATGTCGATGCGGAGCGACTCCGCGTACATCTGGAGGCGCTCACATCGTAAAGTGAGCGCCCGCACACTACGGACAGTCTAGCGTGCCATGGCGTCGCGGCCGGCCTCGACCCGCTTGCGCTGGGCGGCGCGCTCCTCGCCGGTCAGACGTTCAAAGAGATGTCCGATAACCGAGGCGAGCACCTGCTGAAACAGCGTGCCGCACATGACGGGAAACACGACCTCGCCGGGAAAATACTGTGTGGCGATGACGGCGCCCGAAGAGATATTGCGCATGCCGCAGGTAAAGCACATGGTGGTCGTCTCGCTATACGGCAGGTGCAACGCGCGGGCGACCAGAATGCCCACGACAAAACCGCTGATGGCGAACACCAGAATAAAGAGGGCGACTTCCAGGCGCACCGCGTTCATGTGTAGCACGTACTCGCTCATGGCGGTGGAGTTGGAGGCAATAACGCCCATCATCATGAACTTGCAGGCGGGCGAGAGCGCGGGGGAAAGTTTCTCGTGTCCCCAGCCGTGCGTGAGCTCGTTAATCACGATGCCGAGCACGGCGGGGATGGCAATCATAAAGGCCATGTTCCGCATCATGCTCGGAACATCGATTGCGACGGTGGCGCCCAACAGGAGCTTGAGCGTGAGCGGAATCGTTACGGGCGATATAACCGAGGACGTCAGGATGATGGTGAGCGCGAGCGGGCCGTTGCCGCCGAACATGCTGATCCACATAAAAGCGGTGACTGCCACGGGCACGCTGTATTCGAGCACGATGCCGCAGACAAGGTTGGGGTTGGAACCAAAGAACAACGATCCCATGGCATAGGCCGCGATGGGAATAAGCGCCGCCGAGACCAACAACGCCAGAATCAGGTGCAGCGGACGGTGGAACACCTCGGCTACCTGGTGAAAGGTGTTGCTGAGCGCACCTTGGAACGTCATAAAGGCAAACAAGGTGGGAACGATGGGCTTGAGAACGCCGATCTGTTGAGGAAAGAGCACGCCGAGCGCCACGCAAGTCGGAACGATGATTTGCATGTGCCCCGCGAGAAACTTGCCCAGTCCAACCCATTGCTTCATATGCTCTTGTGACTCCCTTTGCTCGTGAATCCGTTTTGACTGGATATGCTAGACGCTCACATGTGTCCGTGCGTCAGAAACGCTCGATTATTTCGAGGCTATTACCGGCATCGTTTACCGAAACCGCGGCGTGCTTCGGCGATTTGCGTCCGTGCCGCACGGTATAATAAATCCGTTCAACAGATCTGCCTGCCGAAGCGGGCATACACAGAGGACTCATCGCTATGAACCGTGAGAGGTATCGCGGCGACCTGCCCCTATCGGGGGTGGGTGCCTATGTCATCGCTTAAGACGACGCATCGCTGGGCGGTCGCTCAGCAAAACCCCGAGCTCGAAAAGGAGCTTTCGGCTGGTCTGGGCATTCCCGGGCTGGTGGCGCGCATTATGGTCGCGCACGGCATTGGCTCAATCAAAGAGGGCCAATTGTTTTTGACGCCTTCGCTCGATCGCGACTGGGCCGACCCACTCATTATCCCGGGCATGTCGGTCGTTGCCGACCGCGTTGAGCGCGCTATTCGCAACCACGAGCACATTGCAGTCTTTGGCGATTTTGACGTTGACGGCATTACGTCGACCTGCCTGTTGACCGAGGCACTGCGCACGTTTGGCGCCGATGTCACGCCGTTTATTCCGCATCGCTTTGATGAGGGCTACGGTCTTTCGCGCGCGGCGCTCGACCGCGTTAACGAGTTCGCTCGCCCCCAGCTGATCGTGACCGTCGATAACGGCATTGCTGCCAAGGAAGAGGTTTCCTATCTGGAGAGCCTGGGGATCGATTTGGTGGTCACGGACCATCACGAGCCCTCCGACCAGGTGCCGCAGGGTGTGCCCCTGACCGACCCCAAGCTCGAGGACGAGGGCCCCTCGCGCGAGCTTGCCGGTGCTGGTGTGGCGCTCAAGCTGGTGCAAGTCCTGGGTGAGCGCCTGGGCAAGCCGTCGTATTGGCGTTCGCTAATCGAGGTCGCGGCGCTGGGCACCGTGTCCGACATGATGCCGCTCACGCCCGAGAACCGCGCGCTGGTTGCCGAGGGCATCCAGCAGATGCGCGTAACCGCTCGCCCCGGCTATATCGCGCTTGCCGCGCTCGCCAAGGCGGACCTTTCGAGCATTACGGCGGATGGCCTGTCATTCTCGCTCATTCCCCGCTTAAACGCTGCCGGTCGCATGGCCGATCCCAAGCTGGCGCTCGACCTGCTGCTTGCCCGCAATCCCATCGAAGCAAGCGCGCTTGCCGCCGAGCTCGAGGAAATCAACCGCCAGCGCCGTGAGATCGAGGCGGAGCTCACGCGCGATGCCATGGCAAAGGTCGAGGAGACCTATGACGGCGGACGCGCGATCGTCGTGGGCGGCGAAGGCTGGCACGAGGGCGTCAAGGGCATCGTGGCAAGCCGTCTGACCAACCGCTACCACGTGCCGGCGCTGCTGTTCTCGATCGAGGATGGTATCGCGCGCGGCTCTGGTCGCTCGGTGGGCAAAGTTAACCTGTTTGACGCTATCGAGCGCTGTTCCGACCTGATGATTCGTCGCGGCGGACATGCCGGCGCGGTGGGTGTGACCATCGAGGCGTCCAAGCTCGATGAGTTCCGCCGTCGCCTTTCCGCCGTGTTGTCCGAGCTTCCCGCCGAGGACTTTGAGGACACCGACGAGGTTGCCGCCACGGTCGACCTTTCCGAGCTGAATATCGAGACTATAGAGCAGATTTCCCGCCTTGAGCCGTTTGGCCAGGGTAATAAGGTGCCGCTGCTGGCCGCCGAGGGCGTGACGATGTGTGATCGCGCCGTGGTGGGTAAGACCGGCGAGCATATGCGCTTCGTGGCGACGGATGGCGCCGCGAGTGTGCCGGCCATCATGTTTCGTGTACCGCAGATCGACAGGCTTATCAATTGCGACAGCGCCGTCGACTTGGTGTTCGAGGCCGTTGCCGAGCATTGGCAGGGTCGTGTGAAGCCCAAGCTCATGGTCAAGGATGTTCTGGTCCGCGATAGCACGCTGCCCAGCGTCGACGATCCGGCATGCGAGCTTCGTCGTGGCGTGCAGCCGGCGGATTCCGGCCTGCGCTTGGAGTCGCGCAAGCGCGAGACGCTCGCCCAGCTTTCCTATACCGAGCTCACGCGCTCGCTTATCCATAGCTTTATCGGATCGAACCAGCCGCACCGCGCGCAGGTTGAGGCGCTCGACGCCTTGGCCGATCACCAGAGTGTCTTGGCGGTTATGGGAACGGGCCGCGGCAAGTCGCTCATCTTCCATGTGCATGCCGCGCGTGAGGCGGTGCTTCGCGGACGTGCGAGCATCTTTGTCTATCCGCTGCGTGCGCTTGTTGCCGACCAGGCCTATCACCTCTCGTCGACGATGGCATCGCTTGGCATTGGCGTTGGCGTGCTTACCGGCGAGACCGTGGAGGCCGCGCGCGATGACGTGTTCGCCGGCCTAGCTTCGGGCCGCACCGGTATCGTGCTCACGACGCCCGAGTTCCTATCTATCCACCGTGACCGCTTCGCGCGTTCGGGCCGCATCGGCTTTGTCGTTATCGATGAGGCGCATCATGCCGGTCTTGCCAAGGGCGGCGACCGCAGCGCCTATCTCGACATGCCCGATATCCTCAAAGCCCTGGGCGACCCGGTCGTTATGGCTGCGACGGCCACCGCGACGGCTCCGGTTGTGGCCGAGCTTGCCCGCATGTTGCCGATCACTCGCACGGTGGTCGACGAGACGGTGCGCGAGAACCTGCGGCTCGAGGACGACCGCGATCTTGCAAGTCGCGAGAACCGTTTGGTGTCGATTGTGGCGACGGGGGAAAAGACCGTCATCTACGTCAATTCGCGCGACCAGTCCGTGGCGCTCGCCAAGACGTTGCGCAAGCGTGTGCCCGATTGCGCAACCCATATCGCGTTCTATAACGCGGGGCTTGTGCGTTCCGATCGCCGTCGCGTGGAGGAAGCATTCCGAGACGGCAGCCTCAGCTGCATCGTCTCGACATCTGCCTTTGGCGAGGGCGTCAACCTGCCCGATATCCGCCATGTCGTGCTCTATCACATGCCGTTTGGCGGCATTGAGTTTAACCAGATGAGCGGTCGTGCCGGTCGCGATGGCCAGCCCGCCGTGATCCACCTGCTCTATTCGTCGCGCGATGCCCGCATTAACGAGCGCCTGCTCGACTGCTACGCACCCGAGCGCGACGAGCTCGTCACGCTCTATCGCGCGCTGCAGACCATGTGGCGCTCCAACCGCGGCAAGACGGGGGACGATTCCTTTAGCGCGAGCGATATCGACATCGCGCAGATGTGCCTTGCCATCGATGCCCGCACGCCGGTCGACGAGCGCTCGGTGGAAAGCGGCCTAGGAATCTTCGAAGAGCTTGGTTTCTGTCGCGTTTCGGGGCTTGACGACACCCGTCGCATCGCGATGGCCGAAAACCCCGGCCGCGTGCAATTGAGCAGGTCAATTCGCTATTTGGAGGGCTTGCGCTCGCGCATGGAGTTTTCGGCTTTCCGGAGCTGGGCGCTCGATTCGTGCGCTTCTGATATGCTAGCCAAAGTTAACCGCCCGATCGTACCGCGGGCCTAGGGGAAGGGGACCTCGATGGATGCCGCAGCCCGTACCGCCCATGATTCCACCCTCCAGCCGTTTTCGGAGATGGAGCACTATAAGCATGCCGATGAGCTGCCGCCCGAGATTATGGCGGACAGCTACGACAAGCTGGAGCGTCTGTGCCTCAAATATATGAATGAGGACGACTTTTCTAAGGTTGAGCAGGCCTACTGCTTTGCTGCCGAGAAGCATTGCAACCAAAAGCGGCGCTCGGGTGAGATGTACATCAACCATCCCGTCGAGGTGGCCATCATTCTGGCCGATCTTAAGATGGACTGTGACGTGGTGTGCGCCGCGCTGCTGCACGATACCGTCGAGGATACCGAGACTTCGCTTGCCGATGTTTCCGGCCTGTTTGGCGATACGGTGGCCGAGCTCGTCGATGGCGTGACCAAGCTCACCAACATCGAAGTCGACAGCATGGACGAGAAACAGGCCCTCACGCTGCGCAAGATGTTCCTCGCCATGTCCAAGGACATCCGCGTCATCATCGTTAAGCTTGCCGACCGTCTGCACAACATGCGCACCCTTGCAGCCCTGCGTGAGGACCGTCGCCTGTTTAAGGCTCGCGAGACCATGGACGTGTATGCGCCTCTGGCCGACCGTCTGGGCATGAGCTCCATTAAATGGGAGCTCGAGGACCTGTCCTTCTTCTACCTTGAGCCCGACGCCTACCAGCGCATCGCGCGCATGGTGGCTGAGTCGCGCGAGGTTCGCGAGCGCTATCTGGCCGAGACCATCAAGACGCTCACCGACGAGCTCAACCGCATTGGCCTGGAGGGCTTCCAGATCAACGGCCGCTCCAAGCACTATTGGTCCATCTACCAAAAGATGAAGCGCAAGGGCAAGGAATTCTCCGAGATCTACGACCTGGTGGCACTGCGCGTCATCACGCATTCGGTGCGCGATTGCTACTCCACGCTCGGCGCGGTGCATACGCTGTGGCACCCCATGCCCGGTCGCTTTAAAGACTATATCGCCATGCCCAAGGTCAATAACTACCAGTCGCTCCATACGACGGTTATCGGCCCCACGGCTCGTCCGCTCGAGATTCAGATTCGAACCTACGAGATGCATGAGCAGGCCGAGTACGGCATTGCCGCCCACTGGCTATATAAGAAGTCGGGCGGATCGTCTGCTTCCAAGACCAATGACGCTCAACGTTTGGACGACCAGATCAACTGGCTCAAGCATTCGCTCGATTGGGCTGCGTCTGATGAGATCACCGACGCCAAGGAATACCTGCATTCGCTGAAGGTCGACCTCTTCGATCAGGAGATCTTCGTCTTTACGCCCAAGGGCGAGGTCATGGCGCTTCGTGCCGGCTCCACGCCGCTCGACTTTGCCTATGCCGTTCACACCGAGGTGGGAAACCACTGCGTCGGCGCTAAGATCAACGGTGCTGTGGCCCCGCTCACGCACGAGATCAAGACGGGCGACCGCGTTGAAATCCTGACTAACAAGAGTTCCAAACCGTCGCGTGATTGGCTCAAGATCGTCAAGACGCCTTCGGCCAAGTCCAAGATCCGTCGCTACTTTGCCGCCGCGACTAAGGACGACGACGCTGCCGCCGGCCGCGATATGCTGGCCAAGGACCTGCGCAAGCGCGGGTATGGCATCTCCACGCCGCGCTCCACGCGTGCGCTCAACGCCGTGGCGGAGCAGTTTAACTTCAAGCAGCTCGAGGACCTGTTTGCTGCCGTCGGCGCCGGCAAGGTTGCCCCGCGCGCTGTGGGTAATAAGGTCGAGCAAATCTTGGACCCCAAGCCCGAGGAACAGCTCACCAAGGCCGAGGCTATCGCCGAGGTCGTGAAACAGCCGGCCCGCGGCTCCAACCGCAAGCCGCAAAAGCGTGGCAAGAGCGCAAGTAACGGCATTATCGTTAAGGGCGAGAGCAACAGTGGCCTGCTGGTCCGTCTGGCTCATTGCTGCAACCCCGTGACGGGCGACGATATCGTCGGCTTCATCACGCGTGGCCGAGGTGTCTCAGTGCATCGCGCCAACTGCCCCAACGTCAAGGGCCTCATGGAGCACCCAGAGCGCATGATTGACGTAGAGTGGGATGGTGCTGCCGACACTCTCTTCCAGGTCGAGATCGTGGTCGAGTGCCTGGACCGCATGGGCCTGCTCAAGGACGTCACCATTGCCATTGGCGATGCAGGCGGCAATATCCTTTCCGCCGCCACCTCGACCAACCGCGAGGGTATTGCGACTCTGCGCTTTATGGTCGAGATTTCGGATGCGAGCGGCCTGGATCCGCTGCTGGCTTCCATCAGCAGTGTCGATTCGGTCTACGACGCTCGCCGTCTTATGCCCGGCGAAGGCGGAGCTCAGCTCAAGCGCCGTGTGTAGGTGCGAGAGCCTCTCAGCATCATAGATATTGGTTACGTTCGAGGCATCGTTTGGTGCCTCGAACGTATTTTAGAAGGAGGGCATGCGCATGGACGATATGACTTTGGACCTGACACCCCGAGGTGCGGCTTCGATTGAGGCGCTCGTCAACGGCCCGATTCAGACCAACAGTTACGCCGTGATTTCGAATGACGAGTGCTTAATCGTCGATCCGGCGTGGGAGGGCGAGCGTCTTGTGGAGCATATCCGCACCGCGCATCCCGAGGTGCGCGTACTCGGCTCTGTCTGCACGCACGGTCATGCCGACCATGTTGGCGGGGTTGCCGGGGTTCGAGCTGTCGTTGGCGACAGTGCACTATATGAGTTGTGCGCTAAGGACGTGACGGTACCTCGCGCAAATATCGAGGAGCAGCGTGTCATGTGGGGTATCGAGACGCCCGATCCGGGTGAGCCGACGCGTTTGCTTGCCGAGGGCGATACAATCGAGGTGGGCGACGTCTGCCTGCAGGTGATCGAGACGCCGGGGCATACGCCGGGCGGCATCGTCCTGTTCGCCGCGACCGAGCAGGGGAACATCGCCTTTGTGGGCGACACGCTCTTCCCGGGCAGCCACGGTCGTACCGATCTTTCCGGCGGTGACGAGGCGGCGATTATGCGCTCGCTCTCCAAACTTGCCAAGACGCTTCCGCCCGATACCGTTTGCTTGACGGGCCATGGCGATTCGACCACGATGGCGCGCGAACTTATGCAGAACCCGCTTATGCAGATGTAGGCTCGAAGCCGTCTTTCGAACCACGAAGACCGCTCAATCGTCAAGCTATTTTCCCCAGTGGGTCGATTCTGTGGGGCAAACGGTCAAAATTTGTCCAATCGGATGGTATTCGTGAACAAACGAACGTTTATGCTCGGGTATGTCGTGGTAAAATCTCAGGCGTTATCGGAGCAACCTTACAGGAGGTTTCTTTTATGCTCGTCAACGCAGCAGACATGCTCAAGAAGGCCGAGGCCGGCAAGTACGGTCTCGGTGCCTTCAACACCAACAACCTCGAGTGGACCCTGGCTATTCTCCAGGCCGCCGAGGAGGCCAAGTCTCCGCTGATCCTTCAGTGCACCGCTGGTGCCGCTAAGTGGATGGGCGGTTTCAAGGTCTGCGCCGACATGGTCAAGGCTGCCGTCGAGGCCACGGGCGTTACCGTTCCCGTCGCCCTTCACCTCGATCACGGTTCTTACGAGGACTGCTTCAAGTGCATCGAGGCCGGCTTCACGTCCATCATGTATGACGGCTCTCACGAGGAGACCTTCCAGCTTAACCTCGACCGCACCAAGGAGCTCGTTGAGCTTGCCCACTCCAAGGGCATGTCCATCGAGGCCGAGGTCGGCGGCATCGGCGGCACCGAGGACGGCGTGACCTCCAGCGGCGAGCTCGCTGATCCTGCTGAGTGCAAGCAGATTGCTGACCTGGGCGTCGACTTCCTCGCCTGCGGTATCGGCAACATCCACGGCGTGTACCCTGCCGACTGGGCTGGCCTTTCCTTCGAGCGCCTGGGCGAGATCAAGGCTCAGACCGGCGACCTGCCCCTCGTCCTGCACGGTGGCACCGGCATCCCCGAGGATCAGATCAAGAAGGCCATCTCCCTGGGTATCTCCAAGATCAACGTCAACACCGATCTGCAGCTCGTCTTCGCCAAGGGCGTTCGCGAGTACATCGAGGCTGGCAAGGATCAGCAGGGCAAGGGCTTTGACCCCCGCAAGCTCCTCAAGCCTGGTCGCGACAACATCGTTGCCCGCACCAAGGAGCTCATGGAGGAGTTTGGCTCCGTCAACAAGGCGTAAGCGTCGCTAAACTTCCCGTCGGAAGCCCCGTCCCCCTACACTGTTTCCTTTGCGCTCACCTGGCTTCGCCAGAAGTCGCGCCAAGGAAACAGTTCCGGGGGACGGGGCTTCCTTCGTTTAACGCCGCAGGGTTACGAGTCTGAATTAAGATGGCTACTGGCTTTGCCAGAAGTCGCGCGACGGAATCAGCTCCGGGGAAACGGGGCCTCCTTTGTTAACTCGCTACAGGGTTACTGGGCTGAATTCATTTTTTCTAGGTACCGTTTATCGGTGTTGAGGGTTCCTTTATTGGGGCTTTCTTTTTTATCTCGCTACAATGGGCTTCAAGCGTTCTAGTGACTTGGAGTTTTAGTATGGCTGTTGTTAAGGTGCTGCCTTCGGATGGGAAGGTTATTGACGAGGGTCCTGTTGGTTGCTCTGTTGATGTTTGCTGTGATGATTTTCGTCATCTCGATATTGGGCTGCCGCCCGAGATTCTTCGTCTCAAGGATGCCGGATATTTGACGCAGGCTGTTGCGGCTTGTGATCGTCTTTTGGGGCAGAATCCCGATCCCTCGCTTGCTGCCTGCGTTCGTGCCGAGCGGTATCGCATGCTCGAGACGCCGCTTCATTTTTCGGTGTCGCGCGATCGAGCTATTGCGATGATTCGCGAGGAGTGGCCTGAGTTTACCGAGGAGCAGTTTGACGATCTGATTGACCGTAAGCGTATTGACTGGCGCTTTATCGATGGCGAGCTGTTCGTTCTCGACAACTTCCTCGATTCGCTTCGCGTATATCCCAAAGAGGTCCCCGGCATGCGTCCCGATTCTACGGACGGAATAGCACTGCGCGACGAGATGCTCAAGGAGATGGAGTCACAAAACGGATTGGCTCGCGTCATTACGCTTAAAGCGTCCGTGTCTGTCCCCGGCGCTCTGGAGGGGGAGACCGTTTGCGCTTGGCTTCCCGTCGCGGCTGCCTGCCGTCAGCAGTCTCGGGTCGAGATTCTCGACATGACGCCGGAGGGTGCTGTTGCTCCCGCGAACGCTTCGGCGCGTACCGCCTCGTGGTCTTCTTCGAGTGAGCGCTCATTCTCGGTGACTTATCGTTATCACATCGATGCTGCTTATTGTGATGTCTACGGTGGCACACTTCCGGTTCATCCGCGTATGGACGCGCCGCTGCCCGAGGATATTTCCGAGGACCGTCCGTACATTGCATTCACGCCGTATCTGCAGCAGCTGACGGCCGGTGTTGTTGACGGACTCGAGGATCCGCTCGATCGCGCTCGTGCTATCTATGATTATTTGACGCAGCATATCGACTATCGCTATCAGCCGCCGTACTTGCTTTTGGGATCTATTGCCGATGACTGCGCGCATTCGCTCCGCGGCGATTGCGGCGTTATGGCGCTCACGTTTATCACCATGTGCCGTATCGCGGGCGTGCCTGCCCGTTGGCAGAGCGGCCTGTACGTTGCGCCCGATTCGGTGGGGTCGCACGACTGGGCAGAGTTCTATACGCCGCAGACCGGTTGGCTCAACGCCGACGTGTCATTTGGATCTTCTGCTCGCAGGATGGGGGAGGAGTGGCGCCGCCGTCACTACTTTGGCAATCTCGACCCGTGGCGTATGGTGGCCAACAATCGATTCCAGGCAGAGTTTGAGCCCTCTTTCGACGGCATGCGCGAGGACCCTTACGATAACCAGATGGGTGAGGCTTCGGTCGACGGTCGCGGATGCCGTCAGCGCGAGATGCTACGCACGGTCGAACTCATCGAAATGCTCGAAGTTCCATTTTCGGACTAATCGGTAGAAAGCTGTGATAAACTAACTCACGCATTACGTGCCCGAGTGGCGGAATTGGCAGACGCAGTGGACTCAAAATCCACCGTTGGCAACAACGTGCGAGTTCGAGTCTCGCCTCGGGCACCATACATGCAAGCGAGCGTTCAAGGGGGTCAAGGCCCCTTTTTCGTGTACGTAATGTGATAACGCGCTGTACGTGTTATTATTCGCAAGGCGTTGTTCCCGCAATGCCCTAAAGAGGAACCCGAGGGTTCCCACCTTTTGGCGCCAATGAGCAGCTGACTGGTCATACAACTTAGATTCCCTTCCTCAAATCGAGGAAGTCTATGTGTACGACCTGGTTGCTGAGAAGCGCCGGGTTATTTTTTTATGAATGGAGGTAGGGAAAATAGCTAAGTCTGATGACACCCGCATCAACGACGAGATCACTGCATCTTCGTGCCGTTTGATTGGCGTCGATGGCTCTCAGCTCGGCCTGTTCGCCATCCGCGATGCCCAGCGCGTCGCCGACGATCAGGGTCTCGACCTGGTCGAGATCGCTCCCAACGCGGAGCCGCCGGTCTGCAAGGTCATGGACTACGGTAAGTTCAAGTACCAGCAGGCCATGAAGGCCAAGGCTGCTCGTAAGAACCAGTCCAAGGTTGAGGTCAAGGAAATGAAGTTCCGACCCAAGATTGACGTTGGCGACTACGAGACCAAGAAGGGCCACGTTCTGCGTTTCCTCAAGAAGGGCGCACGCGTTAAGATCACCATCATGTTCCGCGGCCGTGAGATGGCTCACCCGGAGCAGGGCCTTAACGTTCTCGAGCGTCTCGCCGAGGATCTCAAGCCTTACGCTACGGTCGAGTCCAAGCCTAAGATGGAAGGCCGTAACATGCTTATGCTGCTCGCCCCGATTAAGGGCGCCTTCGATGAGGATAAAGCGGCAAGCGATACCAAGTAACTAGTGTTCTGTAACCGATTAAGGAGTATTTCATGCCTAAGATGAAGTCCCACAGCGGCACCAAGAAGCGTTTCCGCAAGACTGGTACCGGCAAGCTTATGCGCGCCAAGGCTTTCAAGAGCCACATCCTGAGCAAGAAGTCCACCAAGCGTAAGCGTGGCTTCCGTCAGGAGACCGAGATCGCCGCTGCCGACCGCAAGGTCATCAAGTCGCGTCTCGCCTAAGTTCGCGTTCCCGTTTTTCGTTTTACCGTCTAGGAGTTGATAGAACATGGCACGTATTAAGCGCG
Organism: uncultured Collinsella sp.; assembly: GCA_900551185.1. Lineage (GTDB taxonomy): Bacteria > Actinomycetota > Coriobacteriia > Coriobacteriales > Coriobacteriaceae > Collinsella. Next base: position 16,710 of record URVF01000011.1, read on the forward strand.
CTGTTGCCGCCAAGAAGAAGCGCCGTACCGTTATGCACCGTGCGAAGGGTTACTACGGTGCCGCTTCGCGTACTTACAAGCATGCTAAAGAGCAGGTCCAGCACTCCCTGCAGTATCAGTATCGTGATCGCCGCAACAAGAAGCGCGAGATCCGTTCTCTCTGGATCACTCGTATCAACGCTGCTGCTCGCCTGAACAACATCTCTTACTCTCAGTTCATGCACGGCCTGAAGGTTGCCGGCATCGAGCTCGACCGCAAGGTCCTGGCTCAGATGGCTTACGAGGACATCGAGTCCTTCAACGAGCTGGCTACCATCGCCAAGAAGGCTCTCGAGGCCTAATAGATTCTCTTGAATCGCTAGGGGAGTGTCGCGTTGTGCGCGGCGCTCCCTCTTTTTATCTGAAGCGCTGGTTTATATAGCAAAAGCGCGGGTAGATAGACACTTACAGGTGACCGATCTTTATATATCTCTTAACCGAAGGGTCATCATCTGATACGTGCAGTATTTCTGCACCAGCCTTTCTATGACTATATAGGAAGCAATATATTGTGTAGGACTTGTGAAGAGTGGAATTGACGTCCCACAGAGCTTTGCGGTCTGGCAATATATCTCCTTGCCGCGCGGCCCGGTGGAACCGGATGAGCCGCGGGGCGTGCACCTTGAGAACCGG
>URVF01000012.1 GCA_900551185.1 uncultured Collinsella sp.
TCTACACGCGTAAGATCGTCGGCAGCGTCAGATGTGTATAAGAGACAGGTCTCGGACTCGCCGTCGCCCACCACGGCCACGGCCAGCAGGCTCGGGTTGTCCATGACGGCACCGTAGGCGTGGCTGAGCGTGTAGCCGAGCTCGCCGCCCTCATGGATGGAGCCGGGCGTCTCGGGCGCAAAGTGGCTCGGAATGCCGCCGGGGTAGGAGAACTGACGGAAGAACTTCTGCAGGCCGGCCTCGTCATTGGTGATGTCGGGGCGGATCTCGCGGTAGGTGCCATCGAGCAGCGACTGGGCGGTGCCGGCAGGGCCACCGTGGCCCGGGCCCATCAAGAAAATGGCGTTCTGGTTGTGGTCGGCGATGAGACGGTTGACGTGTCCGAACAGGAAGTTGATGCCAGGCGTGGTGCCCCAGTGACCAACCAGGCGATGCTTAACGTCCGGACGACCAAAGTCGCGCACCTCGCCGGTCTTCTCGTCGACAAAGTCAGCGCGCATCAGCGGGTTGGAGCGAAGGTAGATCTGACCGACGGACAGATAGTTCGATGCGCGCCAATACAGGTCGACGCCCTCGAGCTCGGAAGCCGGAACCTCATGTCCCAGTTTTTGCCACGGCGTACCCAGTGTTTTAGCCATTGTTTATGTCCCTTCGCTGCGCGGTCACCCTCCGATACGGCAACCTTTCGTTGGGACTAGTATATTTGCTAAAACGTTTTATCGTGGTGAAAAAACGTTTTATCATCCTGATTTGCAATATGGATTAGCAAAACGCGACATTCACCTGCGGCACTGTCTGTCACAGGTGCTCCACATTCGGTCTCTGCAAATTGGTAAACGTGTTTAGTTGTGTTTAGTAAGTTCGAGCACGCTGCCCTTTACGATAAGCGCCGGCTCCAGGACGACCTCTTCGGCACGCCTGCCGCCCCTACCGGCAAGACGCTTGGACATGCAGCCAAAAGCATGCTCCGCAAGGACACCAGGATCCTGCTCAATCGCGGTCAGCGCCGCCTCAAAGAGAACGTCGGCCGCCGAGTTGTCATAGCTCACCACCGAGATATCGCCCGGGATGCTCTTCCCCATCTCGTGCAGGCGCTTGAGCAAACCAAGGGCAATGTTATCCGAGCTTGCGAACACGGCGGTGGCATCAGTTGCGAGCACCGCCTCCGAGGCCTCGTAGGCACTCGGAATGTAGTACTCGCTCTCAAACTCCAAACGTGCGTCGATAGGCAGGCCAACCTCGCGCAGCGCGCGCTCATAGCCGGCAAGTCGCTTACGCCCCGTATTGGAACGGCGCGCGTTAACCAAGCAGGCAATGCGACGGTGGCCCTGCTCGATCAGATAGTGAGTGGCCATGTAGCCACCCATCTCGTGGTCGAACATCACCTTGTCGCACTCGAGCCCCTCAATGGCACGGTCGACCATCACGGCAGGGATAGGCAGATGGCTGACTTCTTCGCGCAGGGCGCGGTCGTCGGAGAACTCGTCGCCCACGACCAGGAAGACGCCATCAACGCCGCGCGTTACCAGCTGGCGCAGCAGCTCCAGATCGTCATCGGCGCTTCCGCCCGAGCTGGTAATGAAGAGCGCATAGCCGTCCTCGCGGCAGCGCTTTTCCAGGCTACCGGCGAGCGAAGCAAAAAAGCGGCTCTCGATGTTAGGGACGATAAGGCCCAGGGTGCGCGACTCGCGCATGACCAGGCTGCGCGCGATCTGGTTGGGAACATAGTGGTTGCGCGCCGCGACCTCTTTGATGAGCTTGCGGTTTTCTTCCGAGATGCGACAGGGCCGATTATTGAGCACAAGCGAGACCGACGAGGGGGAAAGCCCCACCTCCTGGGCGATCTGCTTGAGGGTGACTTTGTTGGCCATCTCGCTCCTTCCGGGTTTACGCGCAATCTCTTGAAAGTATAGCGACTACCCCTCTACCTCGGTGATAAACACTTTACCAATCCGGTAGACGGCTGTTTTATCGCCGCCAGCGCACCAAATCCGTCCGGGTGGGGTATATTGCAATCGATTGATGACAACGACCACCAAAAGGCGGCTATTAGTATGCACGAAAACGATTTTTTTAACGAGGACCTGCTGTGCGCGCTTGCTGGCGTTGCCGGCGAGGACAACGTACTGATGAGCGAGCCCATGCGCGAGCACACCACGTTTAAGATCGGCGGCCCGGCCGACGTCTTTGTCACGCCCGATACCGAGCAGGGCCTCGTCGCCACGCTCGATACCTGCTATCGCTGCGATCTGCCCCTCACCATCGTGGGCAACGGCTCCGACCTACTCGTCGGCGACAAGGGCATCCGCGGCGTCGTCGTGGCGCTGGGCGAGGGACTCTCCGACATTACGGTCGACGGCACGCACGTCACGGCGGCAGCCGGCGCCTTGCTTTCTGATGTCGCCGCTGCGGCAGCCGAGGCCGGTCTCACCGGCATGGAGCCCATCTCGGGCATCCCCGGATCGGTCGGCGGTGCCTGCTACATGAACGCCGGTGCCTACGGTGCCTGCATGGCCGATGTGCTGGAGTCCGTGCGCGTCTACAAACCCGCTCGCCAGCTCGACGACGGCACCCGCGGCAGCGGCAATATCATTGAGTTCGATGTCGATGAGCTCAACCTGGGCTATCGCAAGAGCCGCATTGCCGACGACGGCTTCATCGTGCTTTCGGCCACCTTCAATCTCGCTCCGGGCAACGCCGCGATGATCAAGGCCGACATGGACGACTACCGCCAGCGCCGCGAGGACAAGCAGCCGCTCGACATGCCGAGTGCCGGCTCCACTTTCAAGCGCCCCGAGGGTTACTTTGCCGGCAAACTCATCATGGATGCCGGCCTGCGAGGACACGCCGTTGGCGGCGCGCAGGTGAGCGAGAAGCACTGCGGCTTCATCGTCAACGCCGACCACGCCACCGCCGCCGATGTCGACGAACTCATCCGCCACATCCAGGCAACCGTCAAAGACCAATTCAACGTAGACCTAGAACCCGAAGTCCACCGAGTCGGAGAATTCCTTTAACAAAGAAGGCCCCGAAAGGGGCCTTCACCATATTTATTCAGATAACCCAGTCCGGTGTGTCGCGCTCAGGACCCGAGAGGGCCGGGACAGTCCGAGAGGCATAAGGTTGATCGCGAGTTCCGCACGAGCCGGAGAGCACTTAATGTGCTCTCCGTGCGAGCAGGACTGCCCGAGCAGGCAACCTTATGCCTCTCGGACTGTCCCGGACCAAGCCGCAGCTACGACAGCGCAATACCGCCGAGCCAGCCCCAACGCACGCCAGAGCCAGTACCATAAAAGCTAATGAACGAATCGAGCGACTTAGACGTAATGGCACCCTCGTTGCTCATAACGATGCCGCCACCAACGTAGATACCCACATGACCGTAGATAAGGCCCGGAGCACCCGTGCCGCTGTGCGAGGAATCGGCCACGATCATGCCCACCTGCAGCGCCGAGCGGTCGGAGCTATAGCACCAGGCGTTAAACATGTCGCACGCATTGCCTCCAAAGTAGCCAACGCCGGCGTTACGGAAGACATTGGTGACCCACGCCGCGCACCAGTTCTGACCCGGCGAAGGCGTGGAGTAGCACGCGTTGACGACAGCCTGCTGCTTGCCCGAGCCGGCATTCTGCTGCGGAGTTCCGGGCGCGTACGATCCACCACCCGAGCTCGAACCACCCGAGTAGGAATTGTTCTTGTTCGCGGCAGCCGCGGCAGCGGCAGCCTTCCTAGCGGCCTCCTCGGCCTGGGCGGCAGCGAGGATCTCGGAATCGCGCTGAGCCATGAGCTCCTTGACGTCGTCGGAAAGACCGTTCAGCACGGTCTGGACTTCTTGCTGCTTGGCCTGCATGTCCTGCATCTGGGCAGTCTGCTGGTCCTTGAGCTTCTCTAAGTCGGCCTTCTGCGACTCGAGCTCGGTCTTTTGCGCATCGAGCTCTTCCTGGATGGTCTGAATGTCCTCGATGGCGTCGCGGTCGCTCTTGTTGATCTTCTCAACGTAATGCGCGTTGGCGACGAGTTCCTCAAACGAGCCAGAGGCCAGCAGCAGCGACAGGATGTTCGTGCCGCCGGACTTGTAGCTGGCGGCCACGCGATCGGAAAGGTCGTTGCGCTTCTTCTTGAGCTCGGCCTTCTTTTCATCGATCTGGGCCTGCGTGTCGTCAATCTTGCCCTGGACATTCTCGATGTCGTTGAGGGTCTGGGCATTCTTGTTGGCCAGCGCCGCATACTCATTTGCGATGCTGTCGAGCTGGGCCTGAACCTCGTCGAGCTGGGCCTGGGCGGCATTCAGTTTATCGGTGGTTTCTTTGGAAGCCTCCGCCGCATGGGCGTGAGCGGGCAGGCCAAAAAGAACTGCCGCAGAAGCGGCGCCGAACAGGGCCTTGAGGGCAGTGCGGCGCGAGAGCTCCTGGGAAAGGATGGAATCGCTGTTTGGTGACATATGTACTCCGTTACATGCTTATTTATATGTCGCTCAACTCATACATATTAGCGTACATATGGCGCGTCCCAACGATTTCCACGAACGGCAGGAAACTGCAAGGTCAGCGGCTCGTAAGCAAATGCCAAAGATCAGGTTATGCGTACGCAAGCTCTTCTATGAGTACGTTAGCACAATCCTCTGCTTTTCCTACAGCGCACGATTTGGGCGTCCCTGCCTGCGCTATACTCCCCTGAAGAAGTGTTCCTGATTCGATAGGAGACTACATGTCCAAAGCACTCGACCCCAAAGACACCTGTGTCCTCGTTACCGGTGGCGCCGGCTTTATCGGCTCGCACACCGTCGTTCAGCTGCTCGAGGGTGGCTACCAGGTCGTCATCGTCGATGATCTCTCCAACTCCAGCGCCGTCGCCGTCGACCGCGTCAAGACCATCGTGGGCGACGAGGCCGCCAAGAACCTCACCTTCTACGAGGCCAACGTGCTCGACCGCGATGCGATGAACAAGATCTTCGATACCCATCAGATCGACCGCGTCATCCACTTTGCCGGCTTTAAGGCCGTCGGCGAGTCGGTGAGCAAGCCCGTCGAGTACTACCACAACAACATCGAGAACACCCTGGTGCTCATCGACGTCATGCGCAACCATGGCTGCAAGTCCATCATCTTCTCGAGCTCCTCGACCGTCTACGGCGACCCGGACAACCCGCCCGTCACCGAGGAGGATCCTAAGAAGCCCGCGACCAACCCCTATGGTTGGACCAAGTGGATGATCGAACAGATCCTTATGGACGTCCACACCGCCGACCCCGAGTGGGACGTCGTGCTACTCCGTTATTTCAATCCCATCGGCGCCCATCCGTCGGGCCTGATCGGCGAGGATCCCAAGGGCATCCCCAACAACCTGGTGCCCTATGTCGCCCAGGTCGCCGTGGGCAAGCTCGAGGCCGTTCAGGTCTTTGGCAACGACTACCCCACCCCCGACGGCACCGGCGTGCGCGATTACATCCACGTGTGCGATCTGGCATCTGGTCACGTGGCCGCCCTCAACTGGATGAACGGCAAGACCGGCGTCGAGATCTTTAACCTGGGCACCGGCACCGGCACCTCGGTACTCGAGGTCGTCGCCGCCTTCTCCAAGGCTTGTGGCAAGGAGCTGCCCTACGTGATCCGCGAGCGCCGCGCCGGCGACATCGCTGCCAACTGGTGCGATGCCTCCAAGGCCGAGCGCATGATGGGCTGGAAGGCCCAGTACGACATCGCGGACATGTGCCGCGATAGCTGGAACTGGCAGAGCCACAACCCCAACGGCTTCGCCGACGCCGAGTAGCAAAACCTACATACCGCTCTTGCCCCGATCTCACGTTGTGAGGTCGGGGCTTTTTCATGGCATGTAACCATTCGCCGAAAATCGACCAACTTTTTTATCTTGCCTGTACATGTTTAAACAACATGTTTTACAATAGGCGTATCGAATCAGAACATCGGAGGCGGACTGCACACCCATCGGCAGGCCGACCCCACAACAAGAAGGTTGGTGAGCGCATTCATGGAGCGTGCAAGCGGCGTCCTCATGCCCGTCTCATCTCTGCCCGGACCATACGGAATCGGCGGCTTTGGCTGGAATGCCTACGACTTCGTCGATTTTCTCGCCTCGTGCAAACAACATTACTGGCAGATTCTGCCCCTTACGACGACCAGCTATGGCGATTCGCCCTATCAGTCGTTCTCGGCCCGCGCAGGCAACCCCAACTTTATCGACTTTGCCGAGCTTATCGAGGCAGGGTATCTGGAGCAGCGCGATATCGATGGCGTGTATCTGGGATCCGACCCCAGCAATGTCGACTACGGTGCTATCTTTGGCGGCCGCCGTCAGATTCTCGACCGCGCCGCTGAGCGCTTTGCTGCCGACAAGCCGGCCGATTTCGATGACTTTATCCAGGCCAACGAGGACTGGCTCATCCCCTACTGCGAGTTCATGACCGTCAAAGAGGAGTGCGGACTCAAGGCCTTTTGGGAGTGGCCCGCAGAACTGCGCACCCGCGGCGAAGCATCTGCCAAGGTCTGCGCCGCCCATCCCGCGCGCATGCTCTACCACCAGATGACGCAGTATTTCTTCGACCGCCAATGGAGCCGCCTCAAGGCCTATGCCAACGAGCGCGACATTCTCATCATCGGCGACCTGCCCATCTATGTCTCGCGTGACTCCGTCGAGATGTGGGCGACGCCTGAGCTCTTTAAGATCGACGCCGCCGGCAATCCCGTGAGCGTCGCCGGCACGCCGCCCGACCAGTTCTCGGCCACCGGCCAGTACTGGGGCAACCCCATCTACGACTGGGACGCCATGGAGTCCGACGGCTTCTCCTGGTGGGAGGGCCGCATTCGCTCCGCCCTCGACATGTACGACGTCATCCGCCTGGATCACTTCCGCGGCTTCGAAGCCTATTGGGAGGTGCCGTTCTCCTCGCCCGATTCGTCCTACGGTTCGTGGACGCAGGGTCCCGGCCTTAAGTTCTTCAAGACGCTCGAGGAAAAGCTCGGCACACTGCCCATCATCGCCGAGGACCTGGGCTTCCTCACCCCCGGCGTCATCGACATGCGCGACAACTCGGGCTTCCCCGGCATGAAGATCCTGCAGTTTGCCTTTGAGGGCACCAACTCGTACTACCTGCCGCATAACTACATCGCCAACACCGTCGCCTATGTGGGCACCCACGACAACGAGACGGCGCGCGGTTGGTTTGAGGGAACGGCCACCCCGCGTCAGCGCGAGCAGGCAGCCCTGTACACCCATCAGCAAGCCGGCGAACCCATGGCAGATGCACTCAATCGCACCATCGCCGCCAGCGTAAGCGACACGTGCATCTACACCATGCAGGACCTGCTCAACTTGGGCAACGAGGCGCGCATCAACACCCCTGCCACGCTGGGCGGCAACTGGACCTGGCGCATGCTCGACGGCGCCATCACCCGCGAGCTCGAGCACAAACTCACCGACTGGACCGAGACCTACTTCCGCATCCCGTCGGAAGCCGAAATCGAGCTTCCTCAATAGGAGCTACCGCGCCCGACCCCTCCCCACCGTGCGGACGCGCTTGCTTTTCCCGCGCGAGGCCACCCCAATCCCCTCGCGCGGGCTTCTTATGAATTGCAGACATGAAACAACCCATCACAGGAGAAAACATGCCCCGAATTAACCTCATGGAACTCGCCGAGCAGTCTTTTGGCACCTCGCTCGAGCAGCTCGACGACCGTCGCATTTACAAACTGCTGGTCAAACTCGTGCAGGAGCGCTCCGCCGCCCGCCCGCTCAACAACGGCAAGAAAAAGCTCTATTACATTTCCGCCGAATTTTTGATCGGCAAGCTGCTCATCAACAACATGATCGACCTCGGCATCTACGACGAGGTTAAGGACCAGCTCACCGCCGCAGGCCACGACCTCAACAAGATCGAGGAGTTCGAGGTCGAGCCGTCGCTCGGCAACGGCGGCCTGGGCCGCCTGGCCGCGTGCTTCCTGGATTCCATCGCCACGCTGGGCTTGACCGGCGATGGCGTGGGCCTCAACTATCACTACGGTCTGTTCCGTCAGCGCTTTGTCGACAACCAGCAGAAGGCCGTCCCCGACGAGTGGCTCGGTGAGCAGGACATCCTAGTCGACGATGACCGCTCCTACACCATCGAGTTCGGCGATTTTGCCGTTACCTCCAAGCTCGTCAACATCGATGTGCCCGGTTACGGCCAGCCCAACAAGAACCGCCTGCGCCTGTTCGACCTGGCGAGCGTCGACGACGGCCTGGTCCCCGGCAGCTCCATCGACTTCGACAAGACCGAGATCGCCAAGAACCTCACCTTGTTCCTCTACCCCGACGATTCCGACGAGCAGGGCCGCCTGCTTCGCATCTACCAGGAATACTTCATGGTGAGCAACGCCGCCCAGCTCCTGATCGACGAGGCCATCGAGCGCGGCAGCAACCTGCACGATCTGGCCGATTACGCCGTGGTCCAGATTAACGACACGCACCCCACCATGGTCATCCCCGAGCTCATTCGCTTGCTCACCACCGAGCACGGCATCGAGTTTGACGAGGCCGTGACCATCGTACGCTCCATGGTCGCCTACACTAATCACACGATTCTTGCCGAGGCGCTCGAGAAGTGGCCGCTCACCAGCCTGAAGAAGGTCTCCCCTGCCATCGCCGACATTATCGTCAAGCTCGATGAGATCGCAAAGGCCGAGCACGACGACCCGCGCGTTGCCATCATCGACGAATACGACACCGTCCACATGGCCCACATGGACATCCACTTTGGCTTCTCCATCAACGGCGTCGCCGCACTCCACACCAAAATCCTGGAGGACACCGAGCTTCATCCGTTCTACGAGATCTATCCCAAGAAGTTCTCCAACAAGACCAACGGCATCACCTTCCGCCGCTGGATCCATGGGGCCAACCCCGCGCTCGCTAGCCTGCTCGACGATGTGATCGGCACCGACTGGCGCAGCACCGGCAATCTGAGCAAACTCGCCAAGTTCGCCGACGACAAGGACGTTCTTGAGCGCCTGGCCGCCACCAAGGTCGAGGCCAAGGCCATCATGCGCCAGTTCATGGCGCTCGAGCAGGGCGTGACCATTCCCTCCAACGCCATCATCGACGTCCAGGTCAAGCGCATCCACGAGTACAAGCGTCAGCAGATGCTCGCGCTCTACATCATCTGGAAGTACCTCGATATCAAGAACGGCAACAGACCTAAGCACCCCGTCACCATCATCTTTGGCGGCAAGGCGGCGCCTGCCTACACTATCGCGCAGGACATCATCCATCTGATCTTGACGCTGTCGCAGTGGATTGCAAACGACCCCGACGTGGCTCCCTACCTGCAGGTTGTCATGATCGAGAACTACAACGTCACCGCCGCCGAGCGCGTGATCCCCGCCGCTGACATCTCCGAGCAGATTAGCCTGGCCTCCAAGGAGGCGAGCGGCACATCCAACATGAAGTTCATGCTCAACGGCGCCCTAACCCTGTGCACGCTCGACGGCGCCAACGTGGAGATTGCCGAGCTCGTGGGCGACGAGAACATCTATACCTTTGGTGCCTCGTCCAAACAGGTCGAGCAGCTCTACGCCGACGGCACCTATGACGCCGGTGTGCTCTACCGCAAGCCCGGTATCAAGCTGCTGTTGGACTTTATCACCAACCCCGCCTTTATGGCGACCGGCAACGCCGAGCGCCTGCAGCGCCTGCACGACGACATTAAGGGCAAGGACTGGTTTATGGCCCTGCTCGACATTGAGGAGTATATCCAGACCAAGGAGCGCGTGCTGGCCGACTATGAGGACCAGGACGCCTGGATGCGCAAGGCGCTCATCAATATCGCCAACGCCGGCACCTTCTCGTCCGACCGCACCATCTCCCAGTACAACGACGAGATTTGGCACCTGAGCTAATTTCGTTTCCTTTACCCATCCTCTTGAAAGCGGAGTCGTGGCAACGCGGCTCCGCTTTTTGTGCCCGCACGCTACCCTGTGACCCGACTCGACCGAAGAATCTCGATCTGTAACAGCTGCTCGGTAAAAACGGCCCCAGCTGTTACAGATTGAGACATACCGCCCCCCCTTGGGTCAATCTCGATCTGTAACATCTAGCAGCTGAAATTCACCTTTGGTGTTACAGATTTAGATGAAATGGTTAGCTCAGCGGAACCGTCTCGATCTGTAACATCTAACGTCCGAAATCAGCCTCACCCGTTACAGATCGAGACAAACGACCGGTCAGACAGCCCCAACACAAAGAAAGGCTCCCCTCTCGCCCAGTGGACGGGAGGGGAGCCTTATATGTGACCGCGGCAAAAGGATGGCAATACCGCAGTCGCCCAAAGGGAGGGCCTGGATGCACCGGGCCTAGATAAGGTTCTTGCCAGAGACCTTATCGAAGAGGTGGGTCGCGTTCTTCTCGAACTTGAACCAGATGGTGTCGCCAGCCTTGAGCGCGCCCTTGGCCTCGAGGTCGACGACGGGGATAATCAGGACAAACTGGCCGTCGGGAGCGGTCACGTGGACATGCTCGGTCGAGCCCATGAGCTCGGTCACCTCGACGGTACCCTGGAGCGCGCCCTCCTCGCCCTTGTCGGCAAGCAGGATCTGCTCGGGACGCACGCCGGCCGTAATCTCCTTCACGTCGCCGCCGTCCCAGTTGAGGGCAAGTTGAGCGCAAGTCTCGGGGGCGAGTGCCACGTTCATATCCTCGGTCTTGACGGTAAAGCCGTTGCCCGAGCGCACCAGCTGGGCATCGAAGAAGTTCATCTGCGGCACGCCGATGAAGCCGGCGACGAAGATGTTCGCGGGATGGTTGAAGACCTCCTGCGGCGTGGCGATCTGCTGGACGACGCCGTCCTTCATGACCACGATACGGTCGCCAAGGGTCATGGCCTCGGTCTGGTCGTGAGTAACATAAATGAACGTGCCCTTGATCTCGTGGCGCAGCTTAATGAGCTCGGCACGCATCTGGTTACGAAGCTTGGCGTCCAGGTTGGACAGCGGCTCGTCCATCAGGAAGACCTTGGGGTCACGCACGATGGCGCGGCCGATAGCGACACGCTGGCGCTGGCCGCCGGAGAGCGCCTTGGGCTTACGGTCGAGGTACTCGGTAATGCCCAGAATCTCGGCAGCAGAGCGAACCTTGCGGTCGATCTCGTCCTTGGGAACCTTCTTGAGCTCGAGCGTAAATGCCATGTTCTCGTACACCGTCATATTGGGGTACAGAGCGTAGCTCTGGAACACCATGGCGATGTCGCGGTCCTTGGGCGCCACGTCGTTGACACGCTTGCCGTCGATGAGCACATCGCCCGAGGTAATGTCCTCCAGGCCGGCGACCATGCGCATCGTCGTGGACTTACCGCAGCCAGAGGGGCCAACGAGGACGACGAACTCCTGGTCGTGAACGGTGAGGTTGAAGTCCTCTACAGCGAGCACACCGTCCTCGGTAACCTTGAGGTTGTGCTTCTTCTCCTCGGTCTTCTTCTTTTTGCCAAAGAAGCCCTTCTTTTTTGACTCGTTGTTGGGATACACCTTCTGAACATGTTTGAGAACGATCTCGGCCATGTCTCTACCTTTCGATATGCGGCGCCGCGCTGAGGGGTGCCGCAGAAACTTGCAAAACAGTTACGGCATCAGCCCTTGACGGCACCTGCCACCACGCCGTCGATGATGTACTTCTGACAGAGGATGTACATGATAACGATGGGGATAACGACCATCATGATGCAGGCCATCATGGGGCCGAGCTCGACGTGGCCGTAGCCGCCGCGGAAGTACTGGATCAAGATAGGAATGGTCTTGTACTTGGTGGAGTCGAGCGTAAGGTAGGGCAGCAGGTAGTCGTTCCAAACCCACATGGTCTCGAGAATGCCGACCGAAAGATAGGTGGGCTTCATGATGGGAAGGACAATCTTAAAGAACACCTGGACCGGGTTGCAGCCATCAATCATGGCCGCCTCCTCGATCTCGAGCGGGATGTTCTTTACAAAACCGGCGAACATAAAGACCGCCAGGCCCGCGCCAAAGCCGAGGTAGATAAAGCAGATGTTGAACGGCGTGTTGAAGCCGATGCGGTCCGCCAAATTGGACAGCGTGAACATGAGCATCTGGAACGGCACGACCATCGAGAACACGAACAGGTAATAGAAGAAGTTCGAGATCTTGTTGTTGACACGAACCACGTACCAAGCGCACATGGAGCAGCACACCAAGATCAGCACGACCGACGTGACCGTGATGATGAGCGAGTACATAAATGCCGAGGCAAAGCCCTGCTCGTTAAGGGCGTGCATGTAGTTTGCGAGGCCGTTGAACGTCTCGGGCGTGAGCAGATCGAATGCCGTGGTGGTGCTGATTGCGGTCGCTTTCTTAAAAGAATTAAGCGCAATCATGAACACGGGGTAGATCCACGCGAGCGACAGGATCGTAAAGAAAATCGAGAGCGCGCGGTTGATAACCTTATCGCGTTTCATTACTGCTGCACCTCCTTGGACCTCGTGGCCTTAAGCTGGATCATGGAGATGGCCACGACCAGGATGCAGAAGATAACCGCCTTGGCCTGACCAATGCCCTGCCATGCGATACCGGCACGCGAATAGAACGTGTTGTAGATGTTCAGGGCGAGCATCTCGGTGGAGTGCGCGGGGGCGCCGCCGGTAAGGGCGAGGTTCTGGTCGAACAGCTTAAAGCCGTTGGTGATGGACAGGAACAGGCAGATGGTGATGGTCGGCATCAGGTTAGGGATCTTAACCTTCCAAAACGTCTGCCATGCCGTAGCGCCGTCGACCTTGGCGGCCTCGATGTAGTCGGACGGAATGGACTGCAGACCAGCGATGTAGATGATCATCATGTAGCCGACCTGCTGCCACAGGGTCAGGATGATAAGGCCCCAGAAGCCAGCAGCAGAGTTAAGAGCGATGAGCTGGGCGCCCACGTTGGAGAGCAGGCAGTTGATCAGAATCTGCCAAATGTAGCCCAGCACGATGCCGCCGATCAGGTTAGGCATAAAGAAGATCGTACGGAAGATGTTGGTGCCTTTGAGTGCCTTGCGGGTGAGCGCCTGCGCAATGGCCAGGGCGATCACGTTGATGAGCACCGTCGACAGGAAGGCAAACGCCACGGTAAAGAAGAACGACGTGGAGAACTGCGGATCGGACAGCGCGCGCACGTAGTTCTCGATACCGACAAAGTGCGCGTTACTAATGATAATAAACTGGCAGAACGAGAGATAGAAGCCCTGGATAAAAGGGATCACGAACCCGATCATAAACGCCAGGCACGTGGGCAGCATAAAGAGCGGCCACCAGCGCTTGAGTGCTTTGCCCATAAAAGGGTCCTTTCAATATGCAGGGGGCGGGCAAACCAACGTCTGCCCGCCCCCTGTCGCTAATCAGATAGCTTGGGCAGCAACTGCTTACTCGGAAGCGGCCTTCTCGGTCTTCCAGCCATCGACGAAGGCGTTCTTGACGCCGTCCCACTTGGTGTTATCGGCAGCGTAGGCAATCAGAGCCTGCTTGAGGTTCTTCTTCCACTCCTCGGAGGGAATGTAGACGAAGTCCCAAGCGACGGTCTTCTTGCCGTCCTTGGCCATGGCAACGGCCTGCTGCGAGAAGACGTTGGTAGTCTCCTTGGCGCTCTTGAACGGAGCGGTCAGACCCATCTTGTCGGCGATGATGCTGGTCGGGGTGTCAGCGGTGACGCACCAATACATGAAGTCCTCGGTGGCCTTCTGGGCATCCTCGGAAGCCTGGGAACTGACGCACCAGTAGTTCTCGCCGCCGGAGCACAGGCCCTGGTTCTCCTCGCCGTCAACACCGATGTAGATCGGCATCATGCCAATCTGATCGTCGGTCATGCCGGCCTTGACGAGGTCAGAGTAGGCCCAAGAGCCGTTCTGGTAGAAGACGGCCTTGCCGGTTGCGAACTCGTTGGTGGCGTCGTCGCCGGTCTTGGAAGCAAGCTGCGAAGGATCGCAGGTGGAGTCGGTGATGTACAGGTCGAAGATCTGCTTGTAGTTGTCGAGGAACTCACCCTTGATCTCGTCGTCCTCCTGGTTGTGCTCCTTCTCAAACTCGTAGTAGAGCGGCATGTTGGCAAGGTGGGTGGTGTAGCGCCAGCTGGAGGAGTCGTCCATGCCGGCGGAAGTGAAGGCACCCTCGACACCAAGCTCGTCCTTGCGGGCCTGGATGTCATCGGCACAAGCCTTCAGCTTGTCGAAGGAGTTGATGTCCTCGGCCTTGTAGCCAGCCTTCTCGAGCAGCTGCTTGTTGTAGATGATGCCGAAGCTCTCCTGGACCCAGTCGATGCACACATCCTTGCCGTCGGACTGCAGAGCCAGGGAGTCGTCAATGAGCTCACCGCGGAGCTTGGTATCGGACAGGTCGGCGCAGTAATCCTTCCAGTTCTTAAGACCGGTGGGGCCGTTGACCTGGAACAGGGTCGGAGCGGAGCTCTTGGACATCTCGGACTTAAGCTTCTCCTCGTAGGTGTTGGAAGCGGCGGTCACGATCTTGACCTCGACGCCCTTCTCCTTCTTATAGGCCTTGGCGATCTCCTTCCACTCCTTGTCGACCTCGGGCTTGAATTGGAGGAAGTAGACCTCGGCAGCGTCACCAGAAGCAGAGGAGCCGGAGCCGGCAGAACCACCGCAACCCACGAGGCCCAGACCAAGAACTGCAGCCGCGGAACCAGCAAAGCCCAGGAACTGCCTTCTGCTCATTTCGTTCTTCATTACAATCCACCCTTTCACACCGTGGCGGCACCCTTTGCCGCCGCCTTCGGAGATTGGCTCGGGGACTTTGCCCCTTTTGCTGATTTGAACGATACGCTATTTGGCTAGTTGTTTGAACAAGTATTACTAGAGCGGTAGAAAAACTTCGGTGAACGGTAATTTCAACTTGATACTTGACAAGTTTTGTATAAACAATTATTTGTTATCAAATGCAGAGAAAACGCCCGGTCAAGCCGATGTACCGTCGGTTTGACCGGGCGTTTTCTCTTTGAGGCCATGAGTCTCGTCAGGCTGCGAGCTAGCCGGCTATCGCTTGGAATTGACGCGGTAATGGAAGATCTCGGGGTGTGTGCGAGTGTGCGTCACCTCAAACAAGATGCCATCCGAGGTGTACGACTGACTCTCCATGACGGCAACGCAGTTGTATTTGCCGAGGTCAAGATAGCTGCAGTCCTCATCGTTGGCGAGCTCGACACTCACCGTACGACGGCTCGCCATCACTTTGACACCGCGCTTGTGCTCCAGATAGCCGTAAATAGAATCTGCCGCGATCTCGGGAGTCAGGCCCTTGGCGATCGACGCCAAAAAATAGCCATGGTCCACTTGGCGCGCGTTGCCGTTGAGGCTTCGGACACGCACTACGCGAATCAACTCCTCGCCCACCTTAAAGCCCAGGTGACGAGAGAGTTGCTCGGTGCAAACCAGATGTTCGAAAGACTTAACGTCCGTCGATGCAACGGCATTGTTGCGCTTTGCAAACTCGCCAAACGACTCAACCTCTTCGAGTGCGCCCAACATGTCGGTTTCACCCTTAAGCCAAATAACGCGCACGCCCTTGCCGTGTATGGGCTGCACAAACATCCCGTCGGCCAGCATGCTCAAAGCGCGGCGGACGGTATTGCGCGTGCAGCCAAATTCCGCGGTCAGCTCGGCTTCGGTTGGCAGCATCTCCTGAAACGCATAGGTCCCATTAATGATGCGCGAGCGTATTTCTCGGTAGATTCCTTCGTATATCGCTTTTGGCATTGTTTCACCTCTACATTATTCATTTCCGGCTAGGCACGATAGCATTTCTTAAAGTTGTTTAAACCGAATATCGGTAAAGCGACAGGATTTAACCGTTGACGGTTTCTGTCATGCCCAAATCGGTTTCGCTCAAAACTGCCGGTACGACAATCGTCTGGTCCTCTACAATGAATCCATTGTTTAAACGTTTCCCCACGCGCAACGCGCCTCGATATTCGGAAGGCAGAACATGCTGCAAAAAATCCAACGCTTTGGCGGGGCAATGTTCGCGCCCGCCATGCTGTTTTCTATATCAGGCCTCATGGTCGGCGTCTCCGCTCTCGCAACGACTGCGGACATCGTCGGCGATCTCGCCGTATACGGAACCCCTTGGTACGTTTTTTGGACCATCATCCAGCGCGGCTCGTGGACGGTCTTTAAACGCCTCCCGCTCCTTTTTGCCGTAGCGCTGCCCATCGGTCTTGCCCAAAAACAACCGGCTCGTTGCTGTCTCGAGGCTCTCGTCGCCTATTTTGCCTACTGCTTCTTTTTGAGCGAGATCATTAAGCTGAGCGGAGACAACCTTGGACTTGAGTACCCGTCATCTTTGACCTCCGCCAGCGGTATCACCGTCATCGACGGCATCAAGACGCTCGACACCGGCATTATCGGCCCGCTGGCGGTATCGGCAACCGTCGTTGCCATCCATGACCGCTTCTACGATGCCAAGGTTCCCGATTGGCTCGGCACCTTCTCGGGCTCCTCGCTGGTCTACCTCATCAGCTTTTTTGCCGTGTTTGCCCTTGCTGCTATCTCGGCCGCCATCGTGCCCTACGTATACGATGTAACCGATACGCTGCGTCACGCGCTTGCAGGCGTCGGTCCCTTTGGCGTGGGCATCTTTGTCTTTTTAGAACGAGCACTCGAGCCCTTTGGCCTGCACCACCTGCTCTACATGCCGATCTACTACGACAACCTGGTCATTAACGACGGCATCTACGCCACGTGGAGCCTGTCTCTTATACACATCTGACGCTGCCGACGATCTT
>URVF01000013.1 GCA_900551185.1 uncultured Collinsella sp.
ACAGTCCTGACTCGCACGGAGAGCACATTAAGTGCTCTCCGGCTCGTGCGGAACTCGCGATCGACCTTATATATTTGCCCTCCCCGGGGCTCCCGCACAACGGGACCTCAGTTGGGGTCTATCCCGGTTGCAGTTGCTTCGCTCCTGCACCACTTGGCTGGTGCGGCGGTTTGGCATTGGAACGGTTCTTTTCTGGTATATGCTGGTTGCGGCTCTTCTTTTGGGGGGAGTCGCTTTTTTGTTGCTAGGAGGTTGGCCCGTGGTTGATGGGGATACTCGTTCTGAGCTGCTTTCTGCGGATTGGAATGGCGAATGGATGCGTCTGCAGGCCGCTCGGCATCGGGCTGATGATTCTTTTGAATGGGATAAGCGGGCTCGGCATTTTCGTCCACTGGAGACTGCTCCGTATGCCCGGGATTTTATGAAATTGCTGGCTCTTGAGCCTGGTGAGTCGGCGCTGGATATGGGGTGTGGGGCTGGGTCGATTGCTATTCCGCTTGCTCAGGCTGGGCATTCCGTGATTGCTGCCGACTTCTCTCCTGCCATGTTGGGCACGCTTGATGCCGGCATTGAGTATTACGGGCTCGAAGATCTTATTACGCCGCTTGAGCTTGCTTGGGATGATGATTGGGATTTGGTTGGACCGGTCGCGAAAGCGGTGGATGTCGCCTTTGCCAGTCGGTCGGTTACGACGACCAATCTAAAAGTTGCGCTTGCCAAGCTTGATCGTACGGCTCGTCGGCGTTGTGCTGTCACGATGGTCGCCAACTCCAGCCCGCGCTATGATCTGCACCTTATGAACGCTATCGGTGCCTCGGTTACCTGCAGTAATGGCTTTGTGTACGCCTTCAACATCCTTATTCAGATGGGTGCCCTGCCGCAGGTTACGTACTTTGAATCGCCTCGTCGCGATACCTTCGATAGCCTCGAGGCAGGCGTGACGGACTTCTCCCGTATGCTCGAGCATGGCAACGAGGATAAGATCGACCGCCTGCGCGATTACATCGCCCAGCACATGATCGAGAACCCCCATGCCGGCGAGCCGGGCTCCAAGGGCGTGCCGCAGGGGCGCTATATGCTTGACCATATCCGCAAGGTTCGTTGGGCGTTTATTGCATGGGAGCCGGTCTCTGCGCCCAGCTCATAGCCCGTTCGCAGCCCGCACCGCCCACTCACTTGGCATCCGCATTCTTTTTGAACTGGGCAAACGCGCCCCACACCGCGCCGTTCCTGCGCTATCGTGGGACAGCTCACGTAGATTAAGGCCCCATCGCGGGGCGCCCCATAACATAGAAAGCGAGAACCCATGGCACTGACAGGAGCCCAGGTCAAGCAGCTTCGCAGCATGGCCCATCACCTCAACCCCGCCATCATCATCGGCAAGTCCGACATCAACGAGGGCACCGTCGAGCAGACGGTCGCCTACCTGGAGAAGCACGAGCTCGTTAAGTGCTCCGTACTCGATGGTTCCAGTCTTTCTGCCCGCGAGGCCGCCGAAGAGCTCGCCGAGCGCTGCCATGCAGACGTTGTTCAGGTTATCGGCCGCAAGTTCTCGCTGTATCGCGAGTCCTCGCGCAAGGACATCGAGAAGATTAAGCTCGTCTAAGAGCCAACGATCCGGCGAGCCAACATACATCAAGCTTGCGAGCGTCCGAGCAATTCGGACGCTCATTTTTTATCGCTCGACGAGCACGCGGTTAAGCCTGCCCTCCACCAAGCGCTCGTACAGACGCCGCGTCTCGGGCTCGGGCACACCATTGACCTGCTCCCTCAGGTGATGCATATGTCCACTGTACAGCTCGACGATATCGCGCCGTCGCCCCGCCGCACCGTAGACGCGCATAGCGCAACGCACCATGTCCTCGCGCGCCGTCTCTTGCCGCAGTCCCGACTCCACCAGCCATACCGCCGACTGCAGGTCGTTTTCTTCTAGGGCGGCGTTCGCGCCCCGAATCATGCAGTCGATATACTTCGATTCCATAATGCGCCGCATACGCAAAAAGTAGGTGGGATTACAGCCATTGGGAACATACAACGGGCCGGCGTAAAGCTGCTCGATCTTAAGGCACAGCTCAATCAGATGGGGCCCGCGCGCACCCGTGCGATTTCCCAAAACTTCGCGGCTTATCTGATCAAACAACCGCACGTCGGTCTTGACGTAATCGCCGTTAAGCCCAATGCACTCGTTTTGGATCAGCACACACGACTTGCCGTCCGGTGTCGGCCCCAAAGCCGAACGCAGGCGCGATATCGTCGAGTACAGATTGTTACGAGCGCTATTGAACTCGGCATGGGGCCACAGCTCCATAGCCAGCGTCTCGCGGTCGACCAGTGCATCCATGCCCAGTGCAAGCCGCTCGGCAAGCGTCGCCGCTTTCTTGCGGCGCCACATCTTATCCGTGATGGGAAACCCGTCGCGCTCGGCGCGAAACGCCCCAAACATGCGAATCTCGATATGGTCGATGGTATCAACGGCTTCAACCTCGCCGGCCTGGAACAGGCGCTCGCCCTCCCCTTCCAAATCGTCGCGCAGCGAGTACCGCGACAGCTCGCGCACGGGAAGCTTCTTGCGTATCCTGGCCGCCGGCTCGCCCAGACAATGCATGGCAAGGCGCGCAAAGAGCCGATACGATGGCTCTAGAATCCCCGCACGATTCATGGACATCCAGGCCGCAAGGTCGCTGTCTCGGCCCGCACAGGCCAAATGCAGCGCCACCATCCAGGCCTCCGCTCCACCAACCTGCGTCTGGCTTATATCGAGTAGCTCCGCTTCCTCGCGCACCGAAACCATCGAGGTATTACGTAGATATGCCGCGCGCTCCAGCAGCAATGCGTTATCGCGCATGTACGCAATCGACTCCTCGGCAAGTTTGAGCACTTGGACCGCACGGAACTTTGCATTAACCGGCCGTCCCTCTGCCAGCGACTGCCAACCTTCTAGCAACAGGCCAAACAGCTGAATCTGGTTGTCGCGCATGCGCACGGCAAAACGATCGAGCTCGTTGAACGCCGCGTCGTCGGTTACCGGCAAGCCGGAAAGGAGCCGCCGTGCCGCCAACACCATGCGCACCCAGATAGCCATCGCCTTAAGTCCACGTACGTCGAGCGCCTCCCGCACCACCGTCATCTCGTCGTCGCGCTCGTCGGTTCCCGCAAACGACCCGTCAAAGAGCTCCACCAGCATGCTATCGGCCCGTATAACAATCCCCGCGATATCGAGCTCGCAGTCGTAGGCCTTGCTCGTTTTGAGCTGCTGTAGAACGCCGCCGTCATCTCCCCGCTCGGTCAGACAGCGCTTGACCTCGATATGCGCAGACAACATATCGAGTGCGGTATGGGATGTCTCGATTTCTGGCACGGCAAGGTTCGTAGGAAGCCCAAGCCCGTTGTCCCCATAGCAAACTGCCGTCAGTGTCTGGGCCACCCTCCATGAAACAGGGTCTATTTCGCAGGCCGCCCGTTCGCCCCCTCGCTCGATAACCGATGCCATATAGCGAGCGAGCTTTGTATTGGACACGCTGACCGCTGCCAGATATACGCCAAGCGCCTCGGCAGGCGTTGGCTCTGGAGCCGGATCGTCGGCATCGATCGTGCCCAGCGCTGCTCGGCAGATATCGGCCCCGTGCCCCGTCAGAGCAAGATCGACCCCATACTGACCAGCAAGTTCAAGGACCGCTTCACGGTCCAAAAAGGCGTCCACCAGGCCCATCGCCGCATCGCATCGGCCCGCCTTAAGCAAAATCCGGGCCGCCCTCGGAACAAGTTCGGGGCGAACCTCGGCCACCAACTTACGCAAGCGCAAGCGTCCGTTATCCTCCGTGCCCAGACACGTAAAACTCCGCTCGGCGGGATCCAAGCCAAAGATCGGGTAGTCGCGTACAAAGTAGGACTGGTCGACCATCGACAGCCTCACCCCACAGGCCTCGAGTTCTGCAAGATTGCCCTCGCCCATCAAAACCATGAGACATGCCACGCAAAACAGCGCATTATTGTCGAGCGAAGCCAGATCGACAAGTGCCGCGCCATATACGTTGACAATCTCGTTTTCGAGCTGACCGGCTACGTCGCCTTGGCCATACAGACCCGTCTGCAATGCCGAAACGAGCTCGGGCACGCCCTGCGTGAGCTGATAAAAGTCGAGCGATGTGCTGATCGAAAACGCCGATGCCCACGCCGAATACTCATAGGCATGCACCTTGAGCATCTGCGCATTGATCTTAACCGAATCGCCCAGCCCATGAATCAGCTGACGATTTGAAGGACGGCAGGAGATAAAGACCCCTATCCCCATAGCGCGCAGGCCGCGAATCCTGTCGATGAGGTCTTCGGTATCGTGCTGATCGAGGTTTGGCACATTATCAATCGCGATAAGGGAGTGCGGTTTGTCTTTGAGTTCTTCGGTAACCACCTCGAGCTGCATAAACACCTCGCGCCCTGTGGCGCGATCGGCCTCGATAATCCGCACGGGGCCTCGCGTCGGGTCGCATTTAACCTCATGGGTGTACTGCAGCAACACCGAGGTCTTCCCAAACCCGTCGGGCGCATAAAGAACCACGATGCCGGCCTTTCGGCCCTTGGCGATAAGCTCATTCATCAAGCGTTCGCGTCGCACCATATAGCCTCCGCCTAACGGCATCAGCTCGAGCTCGTCTATACCGCTCAAATCGTTTACCATGCCCGCTCCTCAACTCGACCGTATGGACACTGTAGCCGCAAGACCATACAAGCCGCGCTATGAATAGAGCGACCTTGTGTTTTAGGTTGTCTTTTGGTACGCAAGCGGCAAGTTTTTGTACAGCGAGGGCCGATTGTTATTAATCCCCCGACTAATCGGTCTTTAAGCAGGTAAATGAGCTTGTCAGCTTGTCCCATCTAAGCGGCAGTGTAACGCAGATGAACAAGGTTCAGCCATGTCATTCAACTCGCCTAGCACCCGCTACCGTCTACGACCTTCTAGTGGCATTTTTGCATAGAATCTGGTATAGAATGAATCAAGCTGTTGGACACCCGGCATTCGTCAAGCTTGCGGCAAGATTTTGGTCAAGTGGGCGGAAAAGGATAGCAAAAAGGCCCCCGCAAAGCGGAGGCCTTAGGCAAGGCTATGTCGGGCTGCAGGATTCGCGCTACTCGCAGAGCGAAAGGGCGGCCTCGTCGGCAACGACAACGCAGTTGGTGTGCAGCTGCAGGATCGAAGCCGGGCACTCGGGCGTAACCGGACCATAGCACATGTCATGCACGGCCTGAGCCTTGGCCTCGCCGTTGGCGACGACCAGGATCATGCGGGCATACATGATGGTCTGAGTACCCATGGTGTAGGCCTGACGGGGAACATCGTCGATGCTGTCGAACAGGCGGCTGTTGGCCTGAATGGTGCTCTCGGTGAGGTCGACGCAGTGCGTGCCCTTGGAGAAGTGGTCATCGGGCTCGTTGAAACCGATGTGGCCGTTGTTGCCAATGCCGAGCAGCTGCAGATCCGGGTAACCGGCGTCGGCGACGATCTTGTCGTACTCAGAGCAGGCAGCGGCGGCGTCGGGGTTGGAACCGTCGGGCACATGCGTGTTGTTCAGGTCGATGTTGATGTGATCGAAGAAGTTCTCACGCATGAAGTAGTGATAGCTCTGGGGATCGTCGTGCGAAAGGCCGCGATACTCGTCCAGGTTGTAGGTGCTGACCTCGGCAAAGTCGACGTCACCCTTCTTGTACCAAGCAGCGAGCTGCTTGTAGGCACCGATCGGGGTGGAGCCGGTGGCAAGGCCCAGCACACAGTCGGGCTTGAGGATAACCTGCGCCGAGATGATATTAGCGGCCTTGCGGCTCATATCCTCGTAGTCTTTAGCTTTAATGATCTTCATTACGCGTCCTTTCTCGTACAAGAGAGGCAAGGCTCCCTTACAAGCACTTGCCCGCGGCCCGCGTCGGCCGCAACCAACGTGTGCGGCCACCAGGGCGAGGTCGCGTAATGTATGTGTCTCGTGTCTAGCCGCGTCGAGGCCCCTGCCCGTCCACGGTGACCCGAAGCTGTTTAGCCTCGGACGCTTCCCATCTTGCCACGGAGGGCGTCCTCTTTCAAGGGCGCCCTCCGTAAACGTGTTTGAATTGTAGGCTAATGGCCACGTGCACTTGCTAGCGCTCGCGAGCAACGATGAGCTGATCCATCTCTTCGACATGCACGCCAACGGAGCCCTTGATGCTCGAGAACTCAACGGAGTTGCACACCAAGATGGGAACCGTCACATCGTAGCCCTCGGCAGCAATTGCCTCGCGATCGAACTCAATGAGTACATCGCCCTTATGGACGATGTCACCCACTTGCGCATGTACGGTAAAGTGCTTGCCCTCGAGCTGAACAGTGTCCAAACCAACGTGGATGAGCACGTCCAAGCCATCGACCGTGTTAAGCGCAACGGCGTGTCCCGTGGGAAAAATGGCCTCGACCTTGGCATCAGCCGGTGCAATCACACGCGTTCCGGTGGGCCGAATCGCCACGCCCTGGCCCAAAAGGCCGGTGGCAAACGTCTGATCGTTTACCTCGGAGAGCGGAATGACGTCGCCCGAGATGGGAGCATCCAGCGTAAGGACTCGACCACGCATACCAAAAGACCTTAGGACTTTAGTGAACATGCTCCCCCTCGGACATACCAATCAATCAAAATAACCTTAACAGTTTACCACTTGGCAACGGTTTTTGACCATTAGGGAAGTTCGCGCTTGACAACCTCGACGATGTCGTCGACAACGCGCTGGGTCAGCTCGTGCGTCTCGGCCTCGGCCATCACGCGGACCAGCGGCTCGGTGCCACTCGGACGCACCAGAATGCGGCCGCGGCCGTCAAGCTCCTTCTCGGCAGCAGCGACGGCATCCCAGATGGGCTGGCAATCGTCCAGGCCAGCCTTGTTGTCGGAATGCACGTTGACGAGTACCTGCGGGTACTTCTTCATGATGCCGGCAAGATCGGTGAGGGTGCGACCGGTGCGCTTGAGCACGGCCAGAAGCTGCAGAGCCGTCACCAGGCCGTCACCGGTGGTGTTGTGCTCCAGGAAGATGATGTGGCCGGACTGTTCGCCGCCGATGACGGCGCCGTCCGCGAGCATGCGCTCCAGAACGTAGCGGTCGCCCACGGCGGTCTGAACCATCTCGAAGCCCTGCTCCTTCATAGCGATGGAGAAGCCCAGGTTGCACATGACGGTCGAGACGATCTCGGAGTTGGCGAGTTTGCCGCGAGCGGCGAGGTCGGAACCGCAGATAGCCAGGATGTAGTCGCCGTCGATCTCGTTGCCCTCGCTGTCCACGAACAGCACACGGTCGGCGTCGCCGTCGTGGGCCAGACCGATGTCAGCATGGGTGCGCAGCACGAGCTCGCGCAGAGGCTCGAGGTGCGTAGAGCCGCACTCAACGTTAATGTCGGTGCCGCAATAATCGGTGTTGATGGCATGGACCGTAGCACCCAGGCGCTGCAGCGCGGCGGGCGTGGTCTGGCAAGAAGCACCGTGGCCGCAGTCGACGGCAACGACCAGGCCGTCGAGCCTCAGGCCATCAAGCGTATCGATGGCGTGGTCGACGTATGCCTTGCGGGCGTCCTTCATCTTGATGATGTGGCCCACGCCGGCACCGGTCGGCAGCGTATCGGCAGCCATGGCTTCCTCGGACATGACCCAGGCGCTGATCTCTTCCTCGACAGCATCGGGAAGCTTCATGCCCTTGCGGCTAAAGAACTTGATGCCGTTGAACTCCGGCGGATTATGCGAAGCGGAGATGACGATGCCGCCATCGAGCTCGTTTTGAACAGTGAGCAGCGCCACGGCAGGCGTGGGGATAACGCCGCAGCAATGCGGACGGCCGCCCTCGGCCATAATGCCGGCGGTCAGAGCGCTCTCGAGCATGGTACCCGAAAGGCGCGTGTCACGGCCGATGCAGATGTCCGGACCAAGAAACTTGGTCGCCGCGCGGCCCAGGCGAAACGCGAGGTCGCACGAAAGATCGGCGTTGGCGACGCCACGGACGCCGTCGGTACCGAAGATGTTCTGGGGCATAGGATTGCTCCTTCCCTAGCAGGCGATATGCAACCGCCCACCCTAGTCGAAAAAAAAGCGGGACCCGCCGAGGAATCGGCAGGCCCCGCTTGTACATTGTATCTCGAAAGGAGATAAAACCTTAGCGCTTGGAGAACTGGGGAGCGCGGCGGGCCTTCTTGAGGCCGTACTTCTTGCGCTCGACCACGCGAGCATCGCGCGTAAGGAAACCGGCCTTCTTGAGGTCAGCACGGTAGTCGCCAGCGTTCAGAAGAGCGCGAGCGATGCCCAGGCGCAGAGCGCCGGACTGACCGGAGATGCCGCCGCCATCGCACAGAGCGATAACGTCGAACTGACCGGCGGTGTCGGTCACCTTGAAGGGAGCAAGGGCGTTCTCAACGAGCTGATGACGGCCGAAATACTGCTCGGCGTCACGCTTGTTGATGGTCACCTTGCCGGTGCCGGGGACGAGACGGACGCGGGCGACGGCGTTCTTACGACGGCCGGTACCCTGGTAGACAACGGTGTTCTCAGCCATCTTTAAGCCTCCAGCTCAATCTTCGTGGGGTTCTGGGCAGCATGCGGATGCTCGGCGCCAGCGTAGACCTTAAGCTTGGTCATCTGGGCACGGCCGAGGGTGGTCTTGGGCAGCATACCGCGAACGGCGCGCTCGATGACCTTCTCCGGGTGCTTCTCCATAGCCTGGCGGAAGCTCTCGGCCTTGAGGCCGCCGTTGTAGCCGCTGTGGCGATAATAGGTCTTCGTGTCGGCCTTGTTACCGGTAAGCTGGACCTTATCGGCGTTGATGACGACAACGAAGTCGCCGCAGTCGCTGTTGGGCGTGAACTGGGGCTTGTTCTTACCGCGCAGGATCATTGCGATCTGGGTGGCAAGACGGCCCAGGACAGCACCATCGGCGTCGACGAGAACCCAGTTGCGCTGGACCTCGCCCTGCTTGGCGTAGTGAGTCGATTTCGAAATCACTTAGACTCCTCCATGTACAGTACGTGTTGTTACAGAGATTCACGGGGCTCTGCAAGTAACCCGTCCATATTACCCCGCTCGCCGTACGAGTCAACAGGTATTTTGGCTCCGACCAGAGTTTCTGCACATGTCATCCATGGGTCATGACGTCGCGACGCTAGCGCTCGACAAATGCCTCGATATCACTCAGTAGGCGCTTTGCCTCCTGGCGGCCCTGAATATACAGGTCGAGGAGCTTTGCCGAATCGTGCTCAACGTGACCGACCTCGACCGGCTTTTGCGGAGCAACGACCAGCGCGCGGCCCTCGCGCTCATACTTCCACAGATGCATGCGCTGGATGTTATAGCGGTCGTGGCGCGTCTCGATAGCCTCGAGCAGGTAGGGATAGTCAGCATAGCGGGCGCGTGCGGCGGGCATAAACTCGTAGGGCTTTTTCTCGTACGAGCGGTCCTGCGTGACAATGACAACCGCGCGATCGAAGCCCGCCTCCTCCAGCACGTGCTCGATAGGGACCGAATCGGCTACGCCGCCGTCGACGTATTTGTGCCCGTCGATCTCGACCGACGGCGTCACCAGCGGCAGTGACGTCGATGCGCGCACAGCGTCGAGGTCAAGTACGGCGCTTTTGACCGGCAGGTATGTGGCGGTTCCAAAGAGCATGTCCGTCGCGACGGCGTACATCTCGATGGGGCTCGCGTCGAACGTCTCGTTGTCAAAGGGATCCAGGCGATCCTGGACATCGTTGAAGATAAAGTCGTAACCCACAATGGAGCCCGTGGACGCAAACGACGCGGCGCCCATGAAGCGGCTATCGTTGCAGAAAGCCAGGTTGATGCGGTTGGCACGGCCGATCTGGTGCGACTTGTAGTTCACGCCGTTGAGGGCGCCGGCCGATACGCCATATACCGCCGGAATCTCGACGCCAGTCTCCATGAGGACGTCGAGCACGCCTGCGGTAAATTGCCCGCGGAAGCTGCCGCCCTCCAGGACGAGCGCGACCTTGCCGGCGTTCTTTGCCTTATCTTCTGCAGTCATGTTGACCTCCTGCTGTTTCGTTTTGGCCTTCTTCTACCCAGTTTTGAGATAGAAAGCGCATTGGTTTTGGAGTTGAGGAGGACGGGGCGGCTGGCGGAAAGTACGTCCCGTTCTGAGGGGCGATTCCGGGACGCAGCTTCCGTAGATAAAAGCACGCCCTGCGCAGAGTTCGATTCTCCGCGGTACGGGGATTCGCTGATGCGAGGCAAGGCCAGCTGAAATTCGATAAACATCGCATCCGTTTTGGGTCGAGAGTTTGCGCGGAGAATCCGCGTATTTGCTTCGCAAATCCGCACCGGCTTCGGCCGCCTGCCGGCGTCCTCGCCCGCGGGCTAAAAACGCTTACGCGTTTTCTTTACGCCCGCGCCCTGCGTAGAGTTCGATTCTCCGCGGTACGGACTAGAAATAAAAAGGCAGGTAGATACGAATATCTACCTGCCTGTTACTTATGGTGGAGGCGCGGAGAATCGAACTCCGGTCCACGAAAGCCCCCTGATTGGCATCTCCAAGCTCAGTCGCTGGTTTAGTCTCGGACGCTTTGCGCGCAGCGACACGCTCGCGGCGTCCTAACCGGTTCGGTCTTAGCCCGCGCCATACCGATTACGTGCGCGGGAGCATTCCCCTAACATGACGTCGCGCCGGTGTCGGGGAAATCACCGGGTTGACGCGCCGCTATAAACTAAGCAGCGAGAGCCATAGGCTCAAAAGAAGAGTTGTTGTCAATTCAATTTGACGGTACCCCTGTTTAGCGAGGCGAGGAGACCTCGGCTTGCTTCCTCTCTCAGAGCTATCGTGTCGAAACCAGTCGCCCCCGAATGTCGGGAAAGTCTGGATGGCATTGGGCACGAGCACCCAACACCCGTCGACTTTTCAAGGAACATGCGGGGCGAGCCCCGCTTGTGGAGTGTTATCTTACCACGTTCTGAAAGCGGACAGCTGTTCTATGCACGAGCTGTGAAGACCCCAATGTGCGCCGCACTTCGCACTTTTGCTACCGATCGCGTCACGTATATTTTCGCCAAGCGAAATTGACCCGTCGAAAGGACCTTTATGGATACCAAGCAGCAACTCGTCAATGCCCTCGCAGGCCTGGGCTCAACCATTACCGAAGCTATGGATGTCATCGAAGGCTTTGTCCCCTGCGGACATCCCGCCCTCACGGTATCGAACGCACTCGTCGCGCTGGACGCTGACGGTGATGCGGCTCTCGCCAAGCAGCTTGAGACCGTCGAGGGCTTTATCGACCACGTGAGTGAGAACCGCGGCGTGGCCGCCTACCACGGCATCGAGGTCGAGCTCGCGGGTCCCAAAGCCGATCTGTTCGCAGCAATCCGCGAGGTAGGCACCCTTATGCAGACCGCGGGCGTCAAGAACACCCAGGTCAACGAGTGGGTCTACCGCAGTCTGGCAGCACTAAACGATTCATACGAAAAGGCTGCCGAAAAACTCGCAGAAAGTCCCGCCATCAAGGCCGAGCTTTTGTAAATAGCAGACGCGGGCCCCTTGGCGCATCGTCGTCCAAGAGACCCGCAAACAGTTCGCGTCAACCGATAGCCGCGCCGCTGCGTTCGGCCAAAGCAAGAATCGGCATCATTTGACGAGGTGTCTTTGCTGCAAGATCGGCATGTTCGAGCAGTTTGCGATCGTTGGTCACCAAGTAATCAACCTGGGCGCGTTTGCATGCGGCGAGCACCAAGTTGTCCTCGTAATCGCGATGGAGCGCTAAGTATTTGTCGGCCAGCCAAAGGTCCGACGCATCTGCACCCACGGCCGTGGCGTTTTCGGTCATGTTCCGAACAAACGCCAACGCCGCATCGCCAATCGCGCGGGCAGATGCCTCGTCGAGCGCTCCCCCGCTGGCAAGAACGCTACGCTTTAGCTCGTGGTGGACAACGTACAACACGTCCTTGGCGATATGCACCGGGAAGAACAGCAACGCCCCCGTCTCCGTCGCCTGCCCAATAAACGCACGCGCGGCAAGCGACTCGGTATGGTCGACGCAAAACGAATCAACCCATACGTTGGCGTCCACCATGATCTTGAGAGGCGCCTCACTCACTGGATCATCCCCTTTTGGCGATAATGCTCATCCATGGCTTCGGAATAGATTGCGTCCCAACCGCGATCGTCGGATACGGGCGACGCAGCGATGCCCAAATCTGCATAAAGCCGGTCTGCCGCTGCCCACGACGCGGCAAACGGAGTATCGGGCGCGACGGCCTGGTGCCGGTCGTCGACAGCCGCAAGCACCTCCTCGCACTGCCCGCCACCCTGCGCGACCTTGGCCACCACCTTTTTGATGAGCTCGGGCAGTGACCCGCCCGAAAGCCGCAGCGCTTCCTCGGCACGGTTCTTGACCTGGCGATCCACGCGAACGTTCACCTGCGCCATGCCGCTAACAGCACCCACGTTGATCCCGCTCCCTTCAATTGCTAACACCGCTAGCAACACTATATAGAGGAGCTAGCAAATGGTCAAATGCAAAAGGCCTGCGCCCAGACGGCACCGATGCCGTCTGGGCGCAGGCCAGATAACGTGGGCGAACACGCCTGCTAGCGCAGATATGCCTTCGCGTTGCCCAGGCTGTAGGCGATCGTTGAGCCGTTGTGCAGCAGTGACGACGTCTGCGGAGTGATCATGCCGGTAATGCCCAGCGCCAGGAGCGCCGAGTTGGTGAGCATCACCTTGGAATACGAACTCGTCAGACGGTCGATAAGCCCCTGGCTCATGCGGCGCAGGCGCACGATCGCGGCAAGATCCGTATCGGTCAGGATGATATCGGCGACCTCCTTGGCGATGTCGCTTCCGCCACCCATCGCCAAGCCCACGTCGGCCAAACCGAGCGCCGGCGAATCGTTGACGCCGTCACCCACCATGGCAACATGGCACCCCTCGCTCTTAATGCGCTCCACATAGGCGTACTTGTCCTCGGGCAGCAGTTCGGCCTTAAACTCGTCGACACCCGCCTCGCGCGCAATGCGCTCGGCCGTGCGCTCCGAATCGCCAGTGAGCATAACGACATGCTTAACGCCCAGCGCATGCAGATCGGCGATGGCTTCACGGACCCCGGTCTTGAGCGGGTCCTCAATGCCAAGCACGCCCACGACCGTGCCGTCGACCGCCAGGTACAGCGGCGACAAGCCCTGCATCTGGGACTCGATGCGCTCCTTAATGTCGGACTCGAGCTGCGCGCCCTCGTCCTCGAATACAAAGTGCGCCGAGCCGATAATCGCGCGACGCCCCTCAATGGACGAGGCAATGCCGTGCGCCACGATGTACTCGACCGCGGCATGGCGTTCGCGGTGCTCGAGCCCGCGCTCGCGGGCGGCGTTGACCACGGCACGCGCCACCGGATGCGGGAAATGCTCCTCCAGGCATGCGGAAAGGCGCAGAACCTCGTCCTCGCTCCAGCCATCGGTCGTGAGCACGCAAGCCAGGCGCGGCTGCGCCTCGGTGAGCGTGCCGGTCTTATCAAACACAATAGTGTCGGCCTTGGCAAACGACTCAAAGTACTTGGCGCCCTTGACCATGACGCCCATCTTGGCAGCATCGCTCATGGCAGTCATGACGGCGACGGAGCCCGTGAGTTTGAGTGCGCACGAGTAGTCGACCATCAGCGCCGCTGAGGTCTTGATGAGGCTGCGCGTGGTGAGCGCAACCAGGCCCGCGAGCAGGAAGTTCCATGGGACGATCTTGTTGGCGAGGTCCTCCATGTGCGACTGACCCTCGGACTTGAGCGAGTCGGCCGTCTGCACGAGCGAGACGATCGAGCGGAGCTTGGTCTGAGCCGTGTTGGCGCGCACACGCACCAAGATGCTGCCATCTTCCACAACGGTGCCGGCGAATACGTCGTCGCACACGCTGCGCTCGACGGCCAGCGGTTCGCCGGTCAGGGTCGCCTGGTTGACCATAGCGCTCCCCTGCTCGACCACGCCGTCGATACAGATAGACATGCCGGTGCGCACGGCGACCAAATCGCCGGGTTCAAGCTCGGTGGCGGCAACGCTTACCTCAGTGTCGCCGACGACCTTTTGCGCCTTGTCGGGCACATCGAGCAGCGAGTTGATGAGTTCGTTTTCGCTCATGGCGCGGGTGTAGTCCTCGAGCAGCTCACCCACGTTGAGCAGGAACATCGTCTGGCCCGCGGTGTCGACATCACGTTTGACGAACGAAATGCCGATGGCCGAAGCGTCAAGCACAGGAACGGTTAGGCGCGGCTGCGCCAGCTCATGAAGGGCAGCGCGCAAAAATGCCATGTAACCGGCCACGACAAACACCGCACGCAGGGGCGTGGGCAAAAACCAGCGGCGCGCGTAGTGGGCGCCGATAAGTGTGGCAAGATCCATGACGAGCTTGTGTTTGCGTGGCTCAAGCTGCATCACGTAACCCGTCTTTGCGTCGGCAATGGCCTGGGCATCGAGTGCACCGACGGCGGCCAGCACGGCATCGCGGCGTGGCTCGTCATATTCGAGCGCCATTTGGCCAATGCGGCCATACACGCGCACCTTGTGCACGCCGTCGATATCGCCGCTGAGCTTAAGAAGTGCATCGAGATCGCTCTCTGGCACAGGACCCGCCAATTGAAGACGGGTCCTGCCGGGGATCTCGCTAATAATCGAGAATCTCATAGTTTGTGCCTGGGAGCGTTACTCTGCTGCCTCGTCAGCAGCGGCCTCGCTCTGGGTGATGTAGGCCGCCTCGGCAACCATGTCGTCGACATTAGCCTTGGCCTGCTCGACCATGTCCTGGTAGCCGTTCTTGATGCGCATGCCGCACGCGATACCCTGCACGCAGGCATTCTTGACCGGAGCGCTGGTAAGCAGCTTGATGCCGGCCGTGCCAAGCAGAAAACCGCCACCGACAAGCAGGGTATTGAACGTCGACTTCTTCATGATGTCTCTCCCTTTTGCCGCATTGGACGCGGCACGGTGCCTCAGCACCCGAGTAAACAAGTTTGCTCGAGCACACTTTTGGAAAATAGTTTAGTTTATCTAACTATTGAGGTCAACAAAGGTTAACTTTTTGGAAATCTTAAGATGCGGAGCAGCCGGCTTCTGGCGATCCGCCCGCCGCGATGTACATCTCCGGCATCCAAGAAAGGCTCTCCCCCGGCCCAACGAATCGAGGTCTAATACTTTTCCGCGAAGTGAACGAGCAAAATTGGACCCCCGAAGCATCCGCATTTTTTCGCAGCAAAACCGCAGGAAACCGAGCCAGAAAAGTGTTGATGTTTCAGGGGTCCAAAATAGGTCGTTCACTTCGCGGAAAAGTATTCACCTTCGTTTTCAACATCCATAAAGAATGAGGGCGCCAACGGCGCCCTCATTCACCAAATTCCATTCAGCCCGCCTGACCCGAACGGCCGAGTCGTCACGGAACCCGGGAGCCCCGGCAGGGCGGGTGCTTGCTCAAAATAAGTTCCGCACGCAAAGAAGGCCACTTAATGTGGCCTTCGTCTTGCGCAGGACTGT
>URVF01000014.1 GCA_900551185.1 uncultured Collinsella sp.
CGTCGGCAGCGTCAGATGCGTATAAGAGACAGCTCGGGGGCCTTCAGGAACAGGGCGGAGGCGGCAATCGTCACAAAGAAGATGACGCCGAGCGCCTTAAGGGCGCCAAAGATGCCCAAGCTCGGGATGAGCAGCGAGGCGAGCACCGGGGACAGCACGGCGGGGCCGGCGGTCGAAGCGGCCAGGGTGATGCCGGAGGCGAGACCCTTCTTGTCGATGAACCACTTTTGGCCGGTGGTGAGCGCCGGGTTGTAGCCCAGACCGTTGCCGACGGCGGCGACGAGCGAGAACCACAGGTAGAACTGCCACGGCTCGGTGACGGTGCCGGACATGAACCAGCCCACGCCGTAGCACACGGCGGCGGCGATCACGACGTTGCGCGGGCCGATCTTATCGGAGATGCGGCCGGCGAAGATGCCCGTCACGGCCATGATGGTCTGAAAGACCGGGAAAGCCCAGGTAAGGGCGCTCGACCACTCGGGGTAGACGGCGAGTAGGTTCTTGCTCACGACGGAATACAGCGCGATTGAGCTGATGAAGAACATGGTGACGCACGCGGCGGAAAGCACGACGGCGCGACCCTTGTTGGAGTTGGTGGAAGCCATTGGACTCTTTCTAATCGATACGGGGGAGGAGCGGGCGTGTCCGCGGGCCTCCCTGTTAGGTTGGTTTACTGGTCAGTCGGCTTGGCGACGCCGGACTCATCGGACCAAAGCTCGACACCCTTGTTCTTAAGGTAGTTGTCGGCATAGGCGCGACGGCCGCCGGGCTTGGCGGTGAGGTCGCCCATCATGTTGGAGAAGCCGCCGTCGACCTTGATGGCGTCGCCGGTGGTAAAGTCCGAGCGCGTGGACGCCAGGAACATGACGGCGTTGGCGATATCGCTAACGCCGCCGATGCGGCGCGTGGCGATGAGGCGGCTGCGGCTCTTTTCGACCTCGGGGTCGGCGTAGAAGTTGGCCGACATCGGGGTCTTAACGAAGCAGGGCTCGACGCAGTTGGAGCGCACGCCGTAGGGGCCCCATTCGGCGGCGAGCATCTTGGACATCATGTTGACGCCGGCCTTGGTGGAGCTGTACACGCCCGAGAACGTCTCGGGAGAGTGGCTGGCGACGGTCGAGATGTGCACCAGGCGACCCTGGCCGGCCTTGATCATCTCGCGACCAAAACGCTGCGAGGTGATGAAGTAGCCGGTGAGGTTGACGTTGATGACCTCGTTCCAGTCGGAGAGCGGCAGGTCCTCCATGGCGGCGAAACGCAGGATACCGGCGGTGTTGACGAGGACGTCGACACGGCCGAAGTTGGCGATGGTGGCATCGACGGCGGCCTGAACCTCGGCCTCGTCGGTGGCGTTCATCTTGTAGCCCTCGGCGTGGATGCCAAACTCGGCGGCGAGGTCAGCGGCTGCGGCCTTGACCTTTTCCTCGTCCAGATCGAGCAGGACGACGTTGGCGCCGTTGCGGGCGAACTCGCGGCAAATCTCGACGCCCATACCGCCGAGTGCGCCGGTCACGGCGCAGACATCGCCCTCGAGCTTAAGCCAATTGCTCATAGGAACTTCCCTTCTTGTGCCTCCCGGTGGGTCGCTCCCATTAACCGACCCACGTGGTTTTCGCTGGTTATCGTATGCTTTGCATTTGCGCAGGTGAATTGCATATTTGTTAGAATGGCGTTAACCGTAGGTTTATACTGTGCGATGCAGTTTTTTCTCAATTGAGCGCGTGACCTGCCAAAACGACCCCCTTCGGCAGTTCATTGCCATGCGTCTGGAAACGGGAGATTGACGTGTACGATCGACGACTCGAGGCCATATCGGCCGCCGCGGAGCTGGGAAGCTTCTCGCGTGCGGCGGCAAAATTGCGCGTGTCGACCCCGGCGCTCGTCAAGCAGGTGTCGGGCTTCGAGGCCGAGTTTGGCATCACGTTGTTCGAGCGCTCGCATTCGGGTGTTAAGGTGACGCCGGCGGGCGCTCTGCTGGTGGACGACGCGCGCTCGATCATGCGGCAGTCCGAGGATACGCTGCGTCGCGCCCGACGCGCGGCGGGCGATGGCGGTGCCGTGCGTCTGGGCGTGTCGATGATGTGCCCGGGGCGCCAAACGCTGTCGATGTGGACGGACATCCACGATCTGGAACCATCGCTGCGATTTGAGATCGTGCCGGTAAGCGACCTCTATGACGAGCGCGAATCCGTCATGCGCAGCTTGGGCCGCGAGGTGGATGTAGTGCAGTCGAGTTTTTCTACTCCACGCTGGGGCGACGCCTGCCAAAAGCTTCGCATCGTTAACGTGCCGTTTTATATCGACCTGCCGCGCACGAGCCCGCTGGCGCGCAAGACGCGCATCACAGTTGCCGACTTAGAGGGCATGCGCCTGCGCGTGCTCCGTCACGGCAACGACGCTATGGACAGTCTGCGTATCGATCTGTTGGCCGACGGCGGCGTAGACGTGATCGACGTGGACAGCTTTGACTTTGCGCTCTTTAACGAGGCAGAGGAAAAGGGCGACGCGGTGCTCACCTGCGGCGCATGGTCGGGGGTGCACCCGGCCTTTGTGGGCGTGCCGTTCCTGTGCGGGCGAGAGGTGCCGGTCTTTTTGCACTATCCGCTCGAGCCCACCCTCCAAGTACAAAAATTCGTCAACGCCATGGCCCAACTCCTCAAGTAGCCAAAAGAGTCCCGTCCCAAATTAGCTACCCTTTGCTACGGGTTTAGCGGTCCTCGCGTTGCGGGTCGGCTGTCTCGGCTGCCTTTACGCGGTTCTTATCGACGTACATGTTCTTGTCGGCCTGGGAAAAGAGCTCGCGCATCGTAGGCGGTTCATCAAAATCACTGGAAAGCGCATAGCCCACCGCATAGCTGATAGGCATGTCGGGATGAGTCTCGGAATACTCGTTCACGTTCGCGCGAACCCGAGCGAGACAGGACTCCACGGCAGCTCGATCGGTATCTCGCAGCACCGCGATAAACTCATCGCCGCCGTCGCGGCCCACAAAGCAGGTCTCTGACGCCACGCGCCCCAGCTGCTGGGCAAAAGAACGGATGTATTCGTCGCCCTTCTCGTGGCCGAAGCTGTTATTGACCGTATGCAGATTGTTAAGGTCGAAGACGCACACCGCAACGGGCGCCTCCGCGGAGACAGGTTGCTCCTGCCCCAAGACCTCCTCGCACTTGTTCTTGTTGGGCAGTCCTGTGGCTTCGTCGAGATAGACTTTGTTCTGCAGTTCGCGATTGAGCGCGGCAGTTCGCACCGCGCGAACAAGTTCGACCGCAAAGGTCGCCACCAAGCCCATGATGTCGATGATCACCAGGCCCTCGAGATAGTTGAGCGCCGACGCCTTCTCCTGAGAGTAGTCCTCTGCGAGTCGCGTAGCATCGTCGCAAATGCCAAAGAACTCCTCGCTCATGGAGATGATGTCGGTGTTCTCATAGCCGACTTCGCGCACGCGGATGATCTCGGTGCAAAGCTCATCAAAATAATTTGCAAGCTCGGTCATCTTTGCCTGATACTCATCGTCGTCGAGACGGACGAGATTGAGGTCGTCACTTCCGTAACGCAAACCGTTGATGTATGAATCCACGGCTTTGAGCAGGTCATCTTGAGGCTGGCCCGCATCCTCGAGCTTAACGATTCGCTGCGTGGTACCGCGCACCAGACCGGCGTAGTTGACCACACGCGCCGTGCCCTGGATATCGGAGACGAGCAGCATAACATTGATGAAGAAGAAGATGAGAACTGCCGTGAGCACCATCATGAGCAGGCGCACCGCCTGGCCGGCCTTCTTGGCGACAGAAGTATTCACAAGTTCACTCCCCTAAATGACAAAAGAACAGGTAGCACGCAGTGTGCTGAAATTCATGGGTGGTTAACTCTACCATATGGGCCAGCAGCCTCAAACTGCAGCAGACGCTCGTCCAAATTGGCGTGACGCTTGCCTTGTTGTTCTTGACCTGGCCGCGCTATCGGACATGCTTCTGGTCTTGGATCACCATGGGAAAGCTCATCCCGTTTTGTGCGTCTAGAGTGGGATGCGGCTTCCCAAAGGTGCCGTTAGGGGAAATCACATCCCGGTTTACTCCCTTGAAATGGGATGCCGTTTCCCGGAGGGGGTCCAGCGGGAAACGGCATCCCATTTTGGGCCCGAAAAGTGGGATACGGTTTCCGGCCGGCATGAAAAAAGCCTCCGCAGCTCGTGTGGCTGCGGAGGCTTTATTCGTTGCGGCGCATTGTGTTTGGGTCGTTGAGATGAGTCGATTTGCCCCGAAAGAGGAGGGCATTGACCTTAGGGTCATGCCCGACGAATGAGCGGCAAATCGGCCATCTCGGCGGGCCGAACTACTCCAGCTCAAACGCCCCGGTATAGAGCTGATAGTAGTACCCATGCTTAGCGATCAGCTCGTCGTGGTTGCCGCGCTCGATGATGCGGCCGTGGTCCAGACAGATGATCGCGTCGGAGTTGCGCACGGTGGACAGGCGGTGCGCGATGACAAACGTCGTGCGGCCCTCCATGAGCTTATCCATGCCTGCCTGCACGATGGCCTCGGTGCGGGTGTCGATGGAGCTCGTGGCCTCGTCCAGAATCATTGCCGGCGGATCGGCGACGGCAGCGCGTGCGATCGAAATCAGCTGGCGCTGGCCCTGCGACAGCTGTGCTCCGTTGCCGGTGAGCATCGTGTCGTAGCCGTCGGGCAGGCGGGTGATAAAGTCGTCCGCGCCGGCGAGCTTTGCTGCCGCGATGCACTCCTCGTCGGTGGCATCCAGATTGCCGTAGCGGATGTTATCCATCACGGTGCCGGTGAACAGGTTTACGTCCTGCAGCACCACGCCCAGCGAGCGGCGCAGGTCTGCCTTGCGGATCTTGTTGACGTTGATGCCGTCGTAGCGAATCTTGCCGTCGGCGATGTCATAGAAGCGGTTGATGAGGTTGGTGATGGTCGTCTTACCGGCACCGGTGGCGCCGACAAACGCGACCTTCTGGCCCGGCTTGGCAAACACGGACACGCCGTGCAGCACCTCGTGGTCGGGCGTGTAGCCAAAGTCGACGTTGTCCATGACCAGGTCGCCACGCAGCGGCACGTACTCGATCTCGCCGGTTGCGCGGTGCGGATGTTTCCACGCCCACATGCCAGTGTGGTGGTCGGCCTCCTCGAGCTGCCAGGTATCGGGGTTCACCTGAGCGTTGACAAGCGTCACATAGCCTTCGTCGGCTTCGGGCTCCTCGTCGATGAGCTCAAAGATACGGTCGGCGCCGGCGAGGCCCATGACCACGGCGTTGATCTGCTGCGAGATCTGACCGATCTGTCCGCAGAACTGCTTGGTCATGTTGAGGAACGGCACCACGACGGCGATGGACAGCGCCATGCCCGAGATGCTCAGGTTGGGCACGCCCAGCGCTAGGAAAATGCCGCCGGCCAGTGCGACCAGCACGTAGAGCAGGTTGCCCAGGTTCATAAGGATGGGCATGAGGATGTTGGCGTACATGTTGGCCTTCTGCGAGACCTCGAAGAGCTTTTCGTTGCGCTCGTCAAAATCGGCTTCGGCGGCAGACTCGTGGCAGAATGCCTTGACGACCTTCTGGCCGTTCATGACTTCCTCGATATGGCCCTCGACAACGCCGAGCTCGGTCTGCTGCGCAATAAAGAAGCGCGCGGAGTTGGAGCCGAGCATCTTGGTCATAAAGGTCATAAAGGCGACGCCGGCAATAATGACCAAGCACATCCACACGCTGTAGTACAGCATGATAAAGAACACCGTGACGATGACGATGACCGTCATGAGCAGGTTGGGCAGCGACTGGCTGATCATCTGGCGCAGCGTGTCGATGTCATTGGTGTAGTGGCTCATGATGTCGCCGCGCTGGTGCGTGTCGAAGTAGCGGATCGGCAGGTCCTGCATGCGGTTGAACATCTTCTCGCGCAGCTTCTCCAGCGAGCCCTGCGTGACGATGGCCATGGCGCGGTTCCAGAAGAGCGAGGACAGGATGCCGATGCCGTAGATGCAGGCGAGGGTGGTCACGAGCTGTGCGATCTTGGGCTGCGCGGCTCCCCAATCGCCCGACTGCCACGATTCGCTAATAATCTGCAGGGCGCTCTGAAGGAAGGTCGCGCCGATGGAGTTGATGATGGCGCAGAGCACCACGCCGGCGACGACGAGGGGCAAAAGCACGGGGTAAAAGCCAAAGAGCGTCTTGATGAGGCGCGACATGGTGCCGCCCTTGCGGTTGAGCGCGCGCTCGGCGGTCGTTGCCTTACTCATGTGCCTCGCCTCCTTCCTGGGTCTGAGCTTGCGTTACGGATGCCTCGGTGTCGGCCTCGACGGCCTCTTCGCCCTCGGCAGACATCTTGTTCTGCGAGGTAAAGGTCTCGCGGTAGATCTCGCTCGTCTTGAGCAGCTCGTCGTGGTTACCGATCTGCGCGATGCGGCCGCCCTCCATGACGATGATGCGGTCTGCGTCCTGCACGGAGCTAATGCGCTGGGCGATGATGAGCTTGGTCGTGTTGGGCAGATAGCTTGCCAGCCCTGCGCGAATCTTGGCGTCGGTCTTGGTGTCGACGGCGCTCGTGGAGTCGTCCAGGATCAAGATCTTGGGGCGACGCAGCAGGGCACGCGCAATGCACAGGCGCTGCTTCTGACCGCCGGAAACATTGGAGCCGCCCTGTTCGATCCAGGTGTCATAGCCCTTGGGGAAGCCGTCGACAAACTCGTCGGCGCAGGCCAGATGCGCGGCCTCGCGGACCTCTTCGTCGGTGGCGTTCGGGTCGCCCCAACGCAGGTTCTCGGCAATCGTGCCGCTAAACAGCACGTTTTTCTGCAGCACCATGGCCACCTGGTGGCGCAGGGCGTCCAAGTCGTAGTCGCGTACATCCACGCCGCCCACGCGCACGGTACCCTCGGTGGCGTCGTACAGGCGGGCGATGAGGTTTACGAGCGTGGACTTGGCCGAGCCGGTGCCGCCGATGATGCCGATGGTCTCACCGCTCTTAATGTGCAGGTCGATATCGTCGAGCGCCTGGCGCTTCGCATGCGCGGAATACTTAAAGCTCACGTGGTCAAAGTCGATGGAGCCATCGGCGACCTCGAGCACGGGCTCGGCGGGATCGGCGATCGTGGGCTCGGCGGCCAGCACCTCGGTGATGCGGTGCGCCGATTCGTCGGCCATGGTCACCATGACAAAGATCATCGATAGCTGCATCAGGCTCATGAGGATTTGGAAGCCATAGGTAAAGATCGAGGAGAGCTGGCCCACGTCGAACAGCGTGCCCTGGCTCGTGATGATGAGCTTGGAGCCCAGGTAGATGATGACGACAAACGCGCCGTTGACGCAGGTGTTCATCATGGGGTTGTTAAAGGCGAGCAGCTTCTCGGCGCGGGTGAAGTCCATCTGGACGTCGCGTGCGGCGGTCGCGAACTTCTCCTTCTCAAAGTCTTCGCGCACGTAGCTCTTGACCACGCGCATGCCGGTGACGTTTTCCTCGACGGACTCGTTAAGGGCATCGTACTTGTGGAACACGCGCGAGAAGATGGGGCGCACCTTAAAGATGATAAAGAACAGTCCAAAGCCCAGCAGCGGAATGATGACCAGGTAGACCATGGCGACGCTGCCGCCCATGATAAATGCCATGGTAAAGGCGAAGATCAATACCAGCGGCGCGCGCACGGCGATACGGATGATCATCATAAAGGCCTGCTGCACGTTGTTGATATCGGTGGTCAGGCGCGTGACGAGCGAGGAGCTCGAGAACTCATCGATGTTGGCAAAGCTGAACGTCTGGATCTTGTAGAACAGGTCGTGACGCAGGTTCTTAGCGAAGCCGCAACTCGCATGGCTGCAGGTGACGCCGGCAGCGGCGCCAAAAGCAAGCGACGTCAGCGCGATGAGCACCAAAAAGCCCGCGGTGGGAAGCATCTCGGCTACGGTGGTGCCATCTTTGATGGCGTCGATCAGGTTGGCGGTGATAAATGGAATCAGCATCTCGCAGAGCACCTCGCCAAGCACGAGCAACGGCGTGGCAACGGTGACTTTTATATAGTCGCGGATGCTGCCCATGAGGGTTTTAATCATCCAGTTCCTCCCAGGTTACACGGATTTTCTCGAGCATTTCGGCGAGCTGCTCGCGCTCGTCGTGGGTGAGGGCACCAAAGGCCTGCTCTCTAAAGCGAATGCGGGCTGCCTGGTCGATGCGGGCGTTTTCCCGGCCGGTTTCGGTCAGGCGAATGGTGAGCTGCCGTCGATCCTTGGGGTTACGGCTGCGCTCGATGAGGCCGTTGACCTCGAGCTTGGACAGGATCTCGGAAAGCGACCCCGGTTTGAGGTCAAAGTGCATGCCGAGTTCCTGCTGCGACATCTCGCCGCCGGGCTGCTTGGCCAGCAGGCAGATGATGGGCGCCTTGCCGGACACGCCTCCGCCATGAAAATGCATGTAATGGCCGCAAAAGCCCAGGCCGCTCAGGATGCGCTTGGCGAGTTTGTCTTCAGCGCTGACCGCTTCGGGTATGTCTACCGGTTGCGACGGGTCACCGCCGGGCTCATGCGGAAGGACGAGTGCTTCAACACACATATCTAAGCTTCGCTCCTTTCCTTAGTTAGGTAGAGAAATTGTTTTGTGCCTAACTAATTTAGGAGCGCATAGATTGATTGTCAAGGTACCAAACTTATTATGTTCAAGCGGCACTTAGGGACGTTTCTTATGTGCCGGCACTTGGGGACACTCCTTGTGCTGATAGTCGTTGGGGACGTTCTTGTTTGCCTAGTCATTTAAGAACGTCCCCAACGACTAACTTAAAAACTATGCCGGATTACGGGGCTGAACGACGGATTGCCGACCATGCCGAAATTGGTAAAAAGAAAACCGCAGGTAGAAGGCTCGCTATGATTTGAAAATAGGGGGTGTGGTTGGCTCATTCAGGTTCAGCCCCGTAATCCGGCATAGTTTTGAAATGGCACTGAATAAGTGGCGGCAAATGAGCCGCAATGAAGCAAGCTAGCCCCTCGTTTCCGAAACCTTTCCGCAACAATTTGCCCTTCGTGCCGCTCGACTCCGCTCGCAACGTCCCCTGCGCTACACTTAGTCGCACTGTGGCGCTGCTGCGCCGTGCCCGAACCAAGGGAGACCCTCATGAAGAACACTCAGCTGCTGCTGATCAACGATATGTGCGGCTACGGCAAGGTCGCGCTTTCCGCCATGCTGCCGGTGCTGTCGCACATGGGCTACCGTATCCATAACCTGCCGACGGCGCTCGTTTCCGATACGCTCAACTACCCCAAGTTCTACATCCACGACACCACCGAGTACGTGCGTCAAAGCCTCGCCATCTGGGAGGAGCTCGGCTTTGAGTTCGACGCCATCTCTACCGGCTTTATCGTGACCGAGGAAGAGACGCGCATCATTTCGGACTTCTGCCACCGTCGCGCGCAAAAGGGTACCAAGGTGTTCGTCGACCCCATCATGGGCGACAACGGCAAGCTCTACGCCGGCGTGCCCGAGTCCACGATCGGTCTCATGCGCAGCCTGCTCGAGTGCGCCGACTATGCGGTGCCAAACTACACCGAGGCGTGCCTGCTCACCGATACGCCCATTGCCGAGCAAATCACGCCCGATGAGGGCCGCACTCTTGTGGATGCCGTGCGTGCCCTGGGCGCCAAGTCGGTGGTCATTACGAGCGCTGTGGTCGACGGTGCGAATGTCGTCATCGG
Source organism: uncultured Collinsella sp. (assembly GCA_900551185.1). GTDB lineage: Bacteria > Actinomycetota > Coriobacteriia > Coriobacteriales > Coriobacteriaceae > Collinsella. The sequence goes on from URVF01000014.1 coordinate 9,692, forward strand.
TTACGACCATGTGGCGGGGGAGTACTTCACGATTCCCTTCGACCTGATCCCGGTCTATTTCCCGGGCACGGGCGACACGTTCTCGGCGGTGCTCGTCGGCCGCGTTATGGCAGGTTGGAGTCTGCAGCGCGCGACGTCCGATGCCATGCGCGTGGTGGCTGAGCTTATCGAGCGCAATGCCGACCAAGAGGATAAGTCGGCTGGCCTTCCCATCGAGGCCTGCCTGGACGTGATTGACCATGAGTAATGCTGGCGAGGGCGGCGCCAAGCCTGCGGGCGGGGGCAAGCCGCTCGGCGCGCCGCGTGGCAAGCGTCCGCGTATCCGCGTGAGCTGCGTGGACCAGCTGGGTGCGTGCCGCTGCCACCATGGTCACAAGCCGGGCGACGTCTTCGACTTTGACCGCGACCGCGGCAAGATGTGTGCCATGGCCTGCCATGTGGGCTTTCCCTATATCGATATCCTGCGCTATGGCGGAACCGTGCCCGGCAACGAGCCTGGTACGGCAAAGTTCTGCTGTCCCGAGGTCGATACGCTGAACGTCTGGCTTGCCGAGATCGTCGACGAGTAGTCGAGCGCAATGTGACAAAGGGACAGTTCTTTTGTCACATTCGCCGGTGGTGCCCCTTCTATTATGCTTGTAATCTCAAATCTCTGCATTTCATCCGTTTTTAGGTTCTAAAAATTTTGCGTTTCATCGATAATCAAGCGTATAAAACTTTGCATTTAATTTGATGACACTGAGGGGAGAGCCTATGCTGCGCAGGAAAATAGCGGTAGAGCTGGAGCGTTGGCTGAAGTCTGCCGAGCAAAAGGCCTTATTCATTACGGGTTCTCGCCAGATTGGCAAAAGCTATTCGATTCGCGCATTTGGCAAAGCCAACCATGCAACCTACATCGAGCTTAACCTCATGGAAAATCGCCAGGCAAAAGATGCTCTTCTCGAGGCGCGGGATGCCGATGATTTCATCAGCAGGGTGACGCTTCTTTCGGGAAAGTCGATTGCACCAGGCAAAACGCTCGTGTTTATCGATGAGGTCCAAGAGGCCCCCGACATCATGACGATGGCAAAGTTCCTTGTTGAGGACGGGAGGTGCCGCTGGGCGTTTTCGGGGTCAATGCTCGGGACTCAGTTCAAGGGCGTCAGGTCCTATCCCGTGGGGTATGTCCACGAGCTTAGGATGTTCCCGCTCGATTTTGAGGAGTTTTGCTGGGCAACCGGGGTGAGCGAGGGGGCTCGCCAAACGATACGTAACGCGTGTATCAGCGAGAGGCCCATTCCTGATTACATTCATGACGCGATGATGGCAAACTTCAGGACCTATACCGTTGTCGGCGGAATGCCGGAGGTCGTGCAGCGTTTCCTTGACACGCAGGGCGACCTTGCCTCTGTTCGTCAGCTACAGTCAGAGCTCAACGAACAGTACCGACGGGATATTTCCAAGTATGCAAGCGGGCGTGCCCTTCAGGTGCAGAGCATCTACGATCAGCTCCCCATTATGCTTGAGGGCGAACACAAGCGTTTCGTGCTCAATTCCATTGACCCCAAGGCGCATTATGAGAAGTACCAGCGAGATTTTGTCTGGCTTGTCGATGCCGGCGTTGCTCTCAAAGCCGATATCGTAACCGAGCCAAAGTCGCCCCTGCTCAAGACGGCACGGCCATCGCAGTTCAAGCTATACCAATCGGATACGGGCATGTTGATGGCGCGCTACCCCGTTGGAGTCGCCCAAGCGGCGTATCTTGATAGCAAGGAGCCCAATCTGGGCGGCATTTACGAAAACGTGGTGGCCCAGCAGCTGGCTGCCCAAAATCGCCAGCTTTACTACTATCAGACAAAAAAGCGCGGTGAAGTGGACTTTGTGGTCGACGGACCGGATGGGACGGCTGTTCCGATCGAGGTTAAATCGGGCTCCTATTACCACGCGCATGCTGCGCTCGGTCATGTGCTTGATACGGCTGAATATGGCGTAAGGCTCGGGATTGTTTTCTCGAGAGGCAACGTTGAGCGCAACGGAGCGGTTCTCTATTTTCCGCTATATGCGACCTGGGCCCTTTCGGATGTTTTGGGCGACTCCTGCGCCGAGGGGATAAAGCTGGAGGTCAAGCCGGTCTAGGGCCGGTCCCGGATGTGGCAAAGGGACAGTCCCTTTGTCACATTCATGAGCGTGGATTTTCTCCCACCGAGATAACGAGCGTGGATTTTCTCCCGTTTAGAGCGCACTCGAACGCTCAAAGTGGGAGAAAATCCACGCTCGTTTTATGCCGATGGCGTGGCCCGTGTGCCCGCGCCGCCCGAGCGCCTACAGCTGCTCGAGCATGGCGGTGCAACCGGCGAGTACATCGCGGTAGGTGGCGTCGAAATTGCCGGTGTACCAGGGGTCGGCCACGTCGCCGGGGCGATCGGTCCAATCGAGCAGGCGCGAGATCTTGCCATCGGGGTCCTTCCCAAAAATTCGGTACAGGGCGCGGGCGTTCTCGTCGTCCATATAGACAATGTGGTCCCAGTCGCCATACTCCGCGCGACGCACCTGACGTGCGCGATGTGCGACGACGGGAATCCCGACCTCGCGTAGCTTGGCAACGGTACCGTGGTGTGGCGGGTTGCCGATCTCCTCGGTCGAGGTCGCCGCGGAATCGATGGCAAACTCCGCCTCGCGCCCAGCGCGGCGCACGAGCTCGGTAAACACCGACTCGGCCATCGTCGAGCGGCAGATGTTTCCATAGCAGATGAACAGTACACGTTGCATATGCGGTTTCCTTTCGATCGCCATCATCGAGCTCGAGTATCGCATCTACGCCTGCGCCATCGCCCTCTTGCGTTCCCAGCGAGCCAACTTAATCGTCACCAGCGTAAGCACCCAGGCCACAAGCGAGAACGCGGCACCCACTGCGCCTACATATGCAATGCCAACGCTGCTTACCACGGCGCCGCCCACTGCGGTGCCAAACGAGATGCCGACGTTAAACGCCATGGGCTCAACCGAACTTGCGAGTACCATCGACTTGGGATGGCGGCTGCGTGCCACATCCATAAAGTGCGTGATGCACGATACCGAGAACAGGTACATGAGCAACGCCAAGCTAAAGACAAAGACCAGCGCGAGCGGCATGGTGCCGCCCACGGCAAACAGCCCGAGTAACGCCGCAGCCTGCAGCACAAACGTTACGAGTAGCGCCTTCATGCCAAAGCGCGCATCGATCCATCCGCCCAGGATGTTCGAGATCAGGCAGAATACGCCGTAGGCCATAAGCGTGGTACTGGCTTCGACCGTGCCCATACCCAGCACCTGCTCAAGATAAGGCGTCACGTAGCCGTAGAACACATAGACCGAGCCCACGCCAAACAAAAAGATGAGCATGCCGGTGATGATGCTCGGTTCGCGCAGCAGCCCCGCCTGCTCGCGAAAGGTGGCAGGTTCGTCGGTTTGCCCAGCGCGCGGCATAAACATCACGAGCGCTCCGCAGATCAGAACGGCAAAGGCCAGCGTGCCGTACATGGCCACGTGCCAATCGAGTGTGTCGGCCACAAACTTGCCGATCGAAGTGACAAAGACCATTGCCACGGAAAACGCACCATATACCACCGAGATGGCAAACGAAGTTTGCTGCGGGGACAGCAGCTCGGGGATGTACGTCACACCCACAGCGAGCAGTGCGCCAGAGACGGAGCCCAGGATGATGCGCGAGATAAACAGCACCTGGAAGTTGGGCGCCAACGCCATGACCAGGTTGCCGAGCACAAAGACGATGCTGTAGCACACGAGCAGCTGGTAGCGGCGAAAACGTCCCGTGCTGAGCGCAAGCACCGGCGTGGCGATGGCGTAGACAAGCGCAAACACGCTGATGAGCTGGCCTGCGGTGGCAAGCGATATGCCGAGCTCCGTCGCCAGGTCGCTCTCGATGCCGATGACCACGAACTCCGAGCAGCCGAGCGAAAAACCTAACAACACGAGCAGCGCCAGGCAAAGATTGGTGCGCGCGGGGGAGAGCGCGGCGGCGGTTGACTTACTTTTTGGCGTGGTTGCGGCGGTCAAGGTTGTCACTCCAATGTCGCGTGAATAAGCGGGATTCAATCCCTGCAACTCTAACAGAATGTGACAAAGGGGCAGTCCCTTTGTCACATTCGCGGCGTGGCTGCCGCCTAAACCGTCACAACATTCGATGAAAATCTCGAAAACGAGGAAAAACGTCGAATGTTGTGACAGTTTTCGTGTCCGGCGCGGGTGAGCTTCGGTGCCGTCTGGGGGTATAAGACTAGCGAGTGTTTATTTGCGAGGCCTAAGGGGCGCCCCGTATGGATATCGATAACTTTGAATGGTGGTATAGCGAGGGCGAGGCTCCGGACGAGGAGTGGGACGAGCCCGCGTCGCGTGACGTGTCGAGCGACGAGGACGAGACCGGCAACGATGCCGCTGTCGAGCCTGATGCCGCCTCCGATGCCGCCGAGCCCCTGACCTTTGAGCAGGCTTGGGCCCAAGCCGAGGCCGATGAGGCTAAGGCCGATGCCACGGCCACACTCGGTGAGCCGGCGGACATGTCCATCTCGCCGGCAAAGATCCCGCAGCCGCGTCACACCATCGACCCCGACAGCACGGCATCCTTCAGCATTCTCGACGTGCCCGCGCAAGGCGCCCAGGCGCCTACGCCCACACATCGCCCCGACCTGGCTCGTGAGGAAGACGCGGGCCGCCGTTCTCCGCTCGGCCCCATCCTCATCGCCTTCATGGCCGGCGTTATCGCATGCTCGGTAATTGGAAACGTCTGGAGCCATGTCGAACAACAGCGAAAAGACGCCGCCAAGGTCGAGATGTCTGTCGAGCAATCGCTCGGTCGTACGCGCTCGGTACATGTGTCGGTCGAGGTCAAGGACGGCGCGGCGTGGGACACCGCGCGCGGCGACAGCCAAATGCTCATCCACATCGTGGGGCGCACGCTCAAAGGGCAGACGATTGATGAGTATCAATACGTCAATTCGGCTGGTGACGGCATCGAGCTCAAGCCCGGCGACTACGAGCTCACGGTCGATGAACCGCCCGTCGCCACCGACGGCACGCGCTTCCGCGCCTCAAAGCGCATGGTCCCCGTGAGCTTTAACTCACAGGCGCCCGACACGGTCGACACCACACCGCAGGGCGGGTTCGACCTTTACGTGGATACCCAGTAGGCGCTCGCCGCTCATTCCGCTATGGCTACTCAATAATCGCCTGCCGTCCCGTCCCGCCGCCAAGAGTGGGACAATAGCCCTCGACACTATTGTTTACTTTTGGAGGAAGTAGCATGTCTACCGTCACTACCATCAAGCGCGGCGGCCTCACCGCGGCCATCGATTCCATGGGCGCCCAGCTCACGAGCCTTGCCCTCAACGGCAACGAGTATCTGTGGCAGGGCGACCCCGCCTTTTGGGGCAAGCACGCGCCCATCCTGTTCCTGTCTCTTATACACATCTGACGCTGCCGACGATCTTACGCGTGTA
>URVF01000015.1 GCA_900551185.1 uncultured Collinsella sp.
ACGAGATCATGCCTAGTCTCGTGGGCTCGGAGATGTGTATAAGAGACAGGCCTGGGCGGTGTCGAGCTGCGCGAACACCTGCGCACGCAGGCGCGGGTCGAGCTGCTCGATGATGTCGGCAATGTCGGCAGGGTGCAGCTCGCCAAGCGTCTTGTGCGACACCGAGAGCTGGATGTTCTTAGTCGAGCGATCGAGCAGGTCCATGTAGGACCAAGCGATGATGTCCTCACTGAGCGGCTTGCCCAGGTGCTTCATAAAGCCCTCGACGATATGCTCGAGCGCGGGGCTGATGGCGCGCAGCAGACCGCGGGCACCGACCTCGGCGCCCAGCAGGCGCAGCTGATTTTCGCCCGACATGGAAAACTTGATGTCGTTTACGCGCACGACCTTCATGCCCTGCGTATCGACAATCTGCTTGTTGAGCACGTCGCGGGCAAGCAAGAGTTCGGTCGGCTGCAGGTACGAAAAACGGATTTCGGTGGCCGACGTCTTAAGGTGTACACCCGTCTCGTCGATACGGTCGACCCATTTGCGCCAGCTGATCATAAACGGCGTCTTGCCGGGTCCGCGGAACGCGAGCGACGTCACGTGCGGAAAAACTTCGCCGGTAGCAATACCAAAATCGTTGACCACGCCGAGCTTTTCGCCGTCGACGTCCAAGACCGGCAATTTGAGCATCTCACTCAGATAATTCAATGGTGCTCCCCATCATTATTCCTCCGGACGCGGCCGCGCGTGCGGCGTCTGGGGGCTTCTGGATATGTATACGCATGCGCGGGCGGCACGCCGCTCGACGCTTACACCCCGTGCATGCGCAAAAAGCACCTGCATGGGGTCATCGACTGTATGGTCGAGGTTTGGATTTCACCTGTAACCTTTCTCTTGACCCTCATTAACCGCAGTAACTATAGCATCAGCATCGCCCTGCGGCATCGAATTTATGCGCTGCACATTGCAGGCATACCAAACGCTGACGCATCCGTGACATAGTCATTGGGGACGTTCTTAAATGACTACCCAATAACTACCCTGTGGTGTCATTGTCCTCAGCAAGCTGGGGGAACACGGCGTCCTTGGGCATGGTGACCTTCGTCAGCAAGGTGAGCTTTTTGCTCAGCGACGTGTCCGTCTTGACCAGGTCGCTGAGCGTCACGATCTTGTAGCCGTCGGCAATGAGGCCGTCGATAATCTGCGGCAGCGCCTCGAGTGTCTGCTCAGCGCATTCGTCTCTATCGGTGAGCAGCACGATATTGCCCGGCGTCACCGAATCGAGCACCGTCGAGACTTGCTCGTCGGCACCGTTGAGCAGCCAGTCGCCCGAGTCAATATTCCACGAGACCACGGCGGAGACCAGGTCCATCGCATCAATCCAGTTTTGCTCGTCAAAGGCAGCGTAGGGAGCACGCAGTAGCATCGTCTTCACGCCGGTCGCCGACTTAATCGCATCGGTGCCTTTCGTGATCTGTTCGCGTACCGCCTCACGGTCCTGGCCCTTGAGCGAATCGTCGCTGTAGCTGTTGGATCCGATCTCGCACCCGGCATCGACAATCGCCTTGGCCGTGGCAGGCGAGGCCTCGGCCGCATCGCCCGAAAGGAAGAACGTCGCGGTGACGCCCTTTTCCTTGAGCACCTGCAAGATCTGCTTGGTAGCGCCGCTCGGACCCTCGTCAAACGTCAGCGCCACGTACTTTTTGTTGCCCTTGGGCGCCACGCTGGCGCACGCAACGACGCAATCGGTGGCGGGCACAACCTCGCCGCGGTCCTGCGTCTTGCCCGACTGCTCACCAACCCACACCTCGGAGCGGCCCTGGACACCCCACGTCTGCACATACTCGATAGCGCCCGTGCCCTCGACCTTGAGCTTGGGCTCGATAACCGTAGCCTGAACCTCGTGCTTCTCGTAGGTGTTACGGCCATCCTTGACCGTCACCTTCTCGCCACCCTCAAGTTCGCGGCTATCCCATTTGCCCTGCTTCACGCGCTTGCCGTCGACCTTCACCGACAGCTTTTCGCCCCCATGGCGCTTGAGCACGCTGTCATCGACGGCTAGCAGGTCGCCTGCGTCGTAGGTGTCAGTCAACTCCTGGTCGTCGATGAGGTTTTGTAGCGTAGAGCCGACGCGCACTGCGGTCTTCTGGCCGTTGAGCTCCACGTCCACGCTGCGGTTGACGTAGCCCACGACGGCAGCGATAAACAGCACGAGCGCGCAACCCACGGCGATGAGCGCATAGGGCAGGCGAGACGAACGACGGGGTGTGCGGCTGTTGCCGATGCGAGCGCTGCGGTCGCTAAAGCCGCGGCTATGGTTGAGGTACATCGCGCCGGGCTTACGGTGACGCTTGCGTTGACCGCTGGGCAGCTGCCCCAGGTCGCGGCGCGCCGTCGGACGCGCACCCGAACGCCCGTTTAAGTTGGATCCGTTTTGGCGCATATGCCCTCCCCCATAAACACAGCAAGCCGGAGCAACAGGTCTCCGGCTTGCCTCCCATCATTTGGTACGTCGCTATTTTGTAGCTTTTGACGAGCCTCCGCTCGCCTTTTGGTATTCGTCCTTAAAGGCCTTGAACATGCCGCGCGTCTTGCCGAGCTGCTTGCCCAGTGCGCGACTGCCCTTGTCCACGGCAACCGATCCCTTGTCGTCGAGCACCTTGGCGCCCTTTTTGACCTTGTCGCCCACCACGACGCTGGCCTCGGCGGCCTTGGCAGCCGCACCGCCCGAATACCCGAGCGACTTGACCTCGTCCGAGACGACCATCGCGCCGTTCTCATAGCCGCGCAGCATCGTCGGCGGCACCTGCGTGTCACCAACCAAAACACTCGAAGCAGCACCGGCGGTCACATAGAATGCCTGCACGATGCCCGAACGCGGCTTGAACTCCACATCCGAGCAATAGCCCACGACGTCGCCCGATTCCGTGCGCACGTCCATACCGACCCAGATGATGCAATCGTCCAGGTTGATGTCGAGGCGCTTAGCGGCGGCGGCATCGTACGTGTCCTTGACGTCATCGACCGCAATGGCGCCCTCGTAGACACCAATGGCGTCGAGCGCTACGAATCGATCGGGGCGCTCGATCATGCCCGCGATATCGGACTGGCGGACCATAAAGCCGACCACGCGCGTACCGCCCGGGGTAAAGACCGGAAAGTGAATCTTTCCGAGCTTTTTAGGGCTGCGCGGCGTGCCGTCCTTTTTGGTGCGCTTGTCCTCGGTGGGCTTGCGATAGATCTTGGCGCCGACAAAATCCCCGGCGCGCATTATGCCTCGGTCGAGGGCTCCGCAGCCTCGGTATCAGCCTCGACGGCGTTCTCGACCACGACGTCGGCGGCAGGCGTCACGTTGCCGCCCGAAATGGCGTCGTTGAGCTGCTCGCGCAGCTGGTCCATGCGCTCGCGGGCCAGGTCGACCTTGGCGCGCAGGTCGTCGGTCTTGGCGTCGACCATCGGGCCAAAGTCATTCACCGCAGCACGGGCCTCCTCGGCGCTGTGCTCGTAGGTGTCGCGCATATTGTCCCAGGCGTCGTTGGCGATATCGGCAGCCATGGCGCGGGTCTCGGCGCCCGAGCGCGGGGCCAGAGCAACGCCGACAATAGCGCCGGCAGCGGCACCAAAAAGTGCGCCGGAGACAAAGCTGAAAGTCTTACCCATGATCATTCCTCTCCTGCGGGCACGTCGGTGCCCACCGTTTGAATGTTGTCCATTATACCCGCAGCGCATCACTTGCCGCTCCGCTCATCTACGTACGGCAAAGGCGCAGGTACGTGATGGTGGTAAACGCGTAGGCCTACTCCTGGGGCATAGCCGGCATGGCCGCCGTGGCACCCGGGTCCTCGCCGGCGCCGTCCACGAGCGGCAGGCTGCCCTCATGCGCAGGTCCTGCCGGAACCGTCGCCGCACCACCAAAGACGGCAGCGGAGGCCTCGTGGTTCTCGGCAACCGCGCCCTCGGTATCAATCGCCACCTGGGGCTCGTCGTCAAAGTTGGGGACACCCTGGGGCTCGGTGGGAACAGGCTCGGCGGTCGCATCGGCAACGGACTCGGCGTCGGCCGGCACATCGCCCTCGTCAGCGCCCTCGTCCTCGACAGCATCTTCGCCGTTCGCAGCGGCGACGGCCTCGTGAGGATCCTTGCCCTCGGCCTCGGCGCGCATGCCCAGCACCAGGTTGCGCAGGCCCGCGACCGTGCCTTCCACGTCGGGGGCAGGCTGGTCGGCGTGCAGGTACGCCCAGTCCATCATAAAGGTGGCCGAAGACAGCGCACCGATGGCCAGCGCGTCGTCGGGGCACGAAAGCTCAACCTCAAAGACGCGCTCGTCGTGCTCACTTACGCGCGTGCGGCCGCACGAGATGCTACCGGCAAGACCGGTCTCGTTCATGAGCTCGACCGTCACGTGCTCCAGCAGATGGCAAAGCTCGGTCTGGCCCATGCAGTCCTGGAACTCGCGACCGGAATCACCCAGGCACAGGTGCTTGGCAATCGCCGGCACCAGGTAATACACGCGCGCCGTGGCCTCGATATCCTCCGAGGTCATGAGCGGCATGCCGGGGTTCACCAGCACATGCGCGCAGATCTTGTCCTCGCTGACGGTGACCTTAAGGATGTTGAACAGGCCTGCCATAACTCTCCCCTACTCTTCCTTGTCCTACTCGTCGCCGTCGTGCGGATTCGCGGAACCCGCACCCGACGCCGCCGGCTTCTCTGCCGAAGACTCGGAATCCTTCTTATCGGTTTCGGCCGGAGCGATCACGCGAATGAGCGAGATGCGCTGGCCACGCATCGACTGCACCTTGAACTTGTACCCCGCAACCTCAAATACCTCTCCGATGTCGGGCACCGAGTCGCAAAGCTCCAAAATCCAGCCGGCGATGGTCTCATAATCATCGCTTTCCTCAAGCGGCCAACCAAGCTCAATCGCGTCATCGCACGAAAAACGCCCATCAACGAGCCACTCGCGGCGCGAAAGGCGCGTGAGATACTTGTTGTCGGGGTCGAACTCGTCCTCGATCTCGCCGACGATCTCCTCGACGATGTCCTCGATAGTGATAATGCCGGCCGTGCCGCCGTACTCGTCCACGACCACCACGATCTGGTCGTGCGAGGTCTGCATCTCGGACAGCAGCGGCAGGATGTCCTTGGTGTCGGGCACAAAGGTGGCGTCGCGCAAAAAGCCGGCGATGGGCTGGTCGCCCTTGCCGTCGAGCGCGGGCTGAATCAGGTCCTTGATGTGCGCAATGCCGGCGACGTTGTCGGGATCCTCGTGATAGACGGGGATGCGGCTAAAGCCGGTCTGGCGCATGGTGGACAGCACGTCGGCGACCGTCTCGTCGTCCTCGCACATGGTGGTGTCCACGCGCGGCACCATGACCTCGCGGGCAACGGTGTCGCCCAGGTCGAAGATCTCGTGGATCATGCGCTTTTCCTCGTCGAGCAGGTCGTCCTGCTCCGAGACCATGTACTTGATCTCTTCTTCCGAGACGTTCTGACGGTCGTCGGCACTCTTGATGCGCAGGATGCGGGCCAGGCCATCGGAGCAAGCGCCGGTCAGCCACACGAGCGGACGAGCGATCTTTTGGAAAAACGACAACGGCCCCACGACCTGCTTGGACACGCCTTCGGCGTTGGCCAGGCCGATGCGCTTGGGCACAAGCTCGCCGATCACGATGGACACGAAGGCGACCGCGACGGTGATGATGACCGGCGCCAGGCCGCGCGCGATGGCGGAGAGCGGCGCGATGCCAAAGCTCATGAGCCACGTGGCGAGCGGGTCGGACAGACTCGTCGAGGCGACGGCGGACGAGGCGAAGCCCACGAGCGTGATGGCGACCTGGATGGTGGCGAGCAGCTGGTCGGAGTCGGCAGCCAGCTTAATGGCACGCTCGGCGCGCTTGTCGCCTTCCTCGGCCTCGTGCTCCAGCACGGCGCGCTTGGCCGTGGTGAGCGCCATCTCGGACATAGAGAAGTAGCCGTTGATGAGGGTCAAAACGAGGGTGGTGATAAGGGAGATGGTTATGTCCATCGGGAGTTTCTCGAACCTCCAAGATTCGGGACATCGGATTAAAACGTTGACGGCGGATACGGCAATTGCACCGGCGCCCAAACAAGGACGCGAGCGCGCAGGCGTGGTCGCTAGATTACGAAGAGGATCACCGCCATGAACTGGAAGATACTGCCGGCGAGCACCCACAGGTGAAACACACTGTGCAGGTAGCGCACGTTTTTGGCGATGTAGAACGGCACGCCCACGGTGTAGCACACGCCGCCGACAGCGAGCAGGGCAAGTGCCACGGGGTTGAGCAGCGACACGAGTTCGGGCAGCTTAAAGACGACGAGCCAGCCCATCAGCAGATAGACCACGCCGCTTACCCAATGCGGCTGGCGCTCGCGCATAAAGCACTCGAGGGCAATGCCGATGATGGCGATGGCCCATACGGCAAAGAACAGCACAGCGCCACCGTCGTTTGCAAGCGTGATGAGGCAAAACGGCGTATAGCTGCCCGCAATGAGCAGGTAGATGCAGCTGTGGTCGATGATGCGAAACACGCGCTTGGCGCGCGCGGGCTGAATCGCGTGGTAGAGCGTGGAGGCTAGGTATTCGAGGATAATGCTGACGCCATAGACAATCGCCGCGGCCATGTGGGCCGGGCCTCCGCCGCGCAGGGCGGCGAACACGATCAGGAGCACCAGGCCCGCGATACCCAGCAGGCAGCCGACACCATGGGTGACGGAGTTCATGATCTCCTCACCCACCGTGTAATGTGGAACGGTCGCGGTCTTGGGTCGCGGCTTAGAACTGTCGCTCGAATCGGACATGCCGGTTACATCCTCCAACGTAAAGAGTTCTCAACACTATATCAAAGCGTCTGGGTACGTGCGAAATTTGCACCATACGTGACCCTTTGTTTACCCATTCTTTGCCTGTTGACGCATCAACGGCGAACGTCCATAATGCGCTTGCATTAAATGTTGATGTATTAACATCTTATAGGAAAGCTTCTTATGTCTCAAAACGCACGTTCCCATCGAAAGCTCAAGATAGCCGGCGTCGTTGCGCTGGTGCTCGTTGTCGCGCTGTTGGGGTTTGCCGGCAACTTCTTGTTCGACTTTGCCCTGAATCCCCAAGCGCCCTACACCATGAAGATGATGCAGGATGGCAAGGACGCCGAAAAGGGCGAGCAGATGGACGCCGAGGAGGGCGAGGCACGGGCGTGGTTTAAGGAGAACCGCGAGAGCAGCAGCCTCACCGCGGACGACGGGACCGAGCTTGCCGCCTGGTATTTTGCTGCGTCGGAGAGCACGCACGACTACGCCGTCTGCCTGCATGGATATACCAACGAGCCCATCGGTATGGCCCGATACGTCAAGCGATTCCACGACCGCGGCATGAACGTACTCGCACCCGCCGCCCGCGCCCACGAGCGCTCCGGCGGCGACTATATCGGCATGGGCTGGCCCGAGCGCCTCGACATCGTCGCATGGATTGGGCGGATCGTTGCAGCCGACCCCAAGGCGTGCATCCTGGTCTTTGGCGAGTCGATGGGTGCGGCAACCGCCATGAACGTCGCGGGGGAATCTCTGCCCGCAAACGTGAAATGCATTATCGAGGACTGCGGTTATACGAGTGTTTGGGACGAGTTTTCTCTGCAGCTCAAGGACGTGTTCGGCCTGCCCAGCTTTCCCTTGCTCGATGTAGCAAACTTAGTGTGCAACGTGCGCGCAGGCTACGACTTTCATAAGGCAAGCAGTGTGGAGCAACTCAAACACGCGACAGTTCCCATGCTGTTTATCCACGGCGACCAGGACACCTTTGTGCCGTACAGCATGCTCGACCAAAACTACGACGCATGCGCCAGCAAGGTCAAGCAAAAGCTCACTATCCATGGCGCCACCCACGCCAAGAGTGCGCAAGTTGACCCCGAGCTCTACTGGAATACGGTCGATGACTTCCTCGACAAGAATTTTTTGGCAAAAAGCAACGTCTGGGGTTTTGTTGCCAAAAATCGGTTTGCGGTCGGCGGTATTCGTTTTTTCACCGCACTTCCGAAAAGCCGCCCGCGAGCGTTGTGCTCGTGGGCGGCTTTTGCTCAACTTACGCTACAAAGGCGCTTATTTTGTCCAATAGTTAGACGCTACTTGACCTCGATGAGCTCGTACTCGCTCGTGCCCAGGCCGATCTTTTCGGCGTGCGCGATGCACGCGCGCCAGTCGGTGTCGGGATGCGTGATGCAGAAGGGATCACGCGCCTGCTCGCCCTCCAGATGCTCGTGATTGTGCTCCATCTTGGCCGCGCTATCGGTGAGCTCGGTGTTAGGCAGCGGCTCGGATGCCATGACGGCATCGGCGCAGGCCTGGTCGATGGCGACCGGGTCGAAGCTCGCGAACATGCCGATATCGTTGACGATAGGCGTGTCGTTTTCGGGATGGCAATCGCAGTTGGGGCTGATATCCATGGCGAGCGAGATGTGGAAGCTCGGGCGGCCGTCGACAACGGCCTTGGTGTACTCGGCGATCTTGCAGTTGAGCACGTCTGCCGCGGCCTCATAGCCGGGCTTGATGCAGTCCTGGTTGCATGCCGCAATGCAGCGTCCGCAGCCCACGCAGCGATCGTGGTCGATGGCAGCCACGTGCACCGTGCGAGTAGCGCCGCTGGCAAGCTCGCGCTCGCGGGTGTCGTCGAACGAGATAGCGTTGTGAGCGCAGATCTTTTCACAGGCATGGCAGCCAACGCAGTGCTCGATCGCGACGTTCGGCTTGCCGGCGGCATGCTGCTCCATCTTGCCGGCACGGCTGCCGCCTCCCATACCCAGGTTCTTCATGGCGCCGCCAAAGCCGGCCTGCTCATGGCCCTTAAAGTGGGTGAGGCTAATCACGATATCGGCATCCATGAGCGCCTGACCGATCTTAGCCTCGTGCACGTACTCTCCGCCCTCGACCGGGACGAGCGCCTCGTCGGTGCCCTTGAGGCCGTCGGCGATGATGATCTGGCAACCCGTGGCATACGGGGTAAAGCCGTTCTGGTAGGCGGTGTCGATGTGCTCGAGCGCGTTTTTGCGGCTACCGACATAGAGCGTGTTGCAGTCGGTGAGGAAGGGCTTGCCGCCAAGCTCCTTCACGACATCCGCGACGGCGCGGGCGTAGTTGGGGCGCAAAAAGCTCAGGTTGCCCAGCTCGCCAAAGTGAATCTTGATGGCAACGAACTTGTTCTCAAAGTCGATCTGCTCAATTCCGGCGTGACGAATGAGGCGCTTGAGCTTGTCGAGCTGGCTCTCGCGAGCATGCGTGCGCAGGTTGGTGAAGTACACCTTAACGGGTGCTGCGGGTGCAGTTACGGTCATAGATATATCCCCTCGGTCTATATGGCGTTACAGACATAGAGGATGGTACCAGTTAAAGCAGAGTTAAAGTCAAGTACGGCACCTAGTCATTGGGGACAGACTTAAATGACTGAAACCACTCATTGGGGACGGACTTAAATGAGTGCCTCGCCACCTGGCAGCTAGGGACGTTCCTTTCCTGCCGGCAGCTGGGGACAGTCCTTGCCAGCACGGCCGGCGAACCGGCGAATCGGCAAAGACTGTCCCCGATGACTACTCCTGCACCTTGAGGGCTTCGGCCAGACTGACGCGCTTGATGGAGCGCGTGTGCAGCAGCGCCACGACCAGGTAGGTCACAAAGCCAATGCCCACGCACGCCGCCATGGACCAAGCGGGCACGTAGATCTCGATATTGCCGTTGTAGGCGAGCAGCATCGAGCGGAAGATGGCCGTGAGCGAGCCAATAATGACCGGCAGGCTCAGCACGAGCGACGCCGCCACGCACAGCGTGATCGAGCGGATGTACAGATGCGAGATCTCGCTATCGCGATAGCCAAAGACTTTCATGTAGCTAATCGAACGGGCGCTGTGGTCGATCACCGCCTTGGTCAGCAGGTACATAAACAGCAGGAAGATAAACACCGCGAGCCCGATCATCATTCCGATCATTTTGCTCATCATGCCGATGAACTGGTCGCCCACGGCCCGCATGTCGTCGGGCGTGGTGTCGCCGGCAAAGTAACGAGCATCGAGATCGAGCTTCTCGTCGCTCACATAGCCGTTAAAGTAGGCGGCGTCGTTGCCGAACAGCTCGTTAAAGTCGTCGATACTCATATAGATATTCATGTCCGACTTGGAGCCCCAGGCACAGTCCTTGCCCGCGTACTCAAGGGAATAATGCTCCCCCTCGTACTTGTCGATGAGCGTGACCTTCTGGCCCTCGCTCCAGCCAAACTTGTCGAGCAGGCCGCTGCCAAAGACGACGCGCCCATCGCCAACGTTGAGGTCTTTCCAATAGCGCGAATCGGGCGAGATGCCGTAGACGGAAATCGTCTCCTCGCCATTACCATCGCCGCGGTCGTATTGCAGCTGGTAAACAGCATATTTCTCGGTCTGTGCGATTGCGCCCGCGCCGTTGTCGGTCGTATTGACCGGGTGGATATCGTCGTTGTCAGTGTCGATCTTAGAGGCCTTGTCGATCAGGTCGATAGCCCCGTCGCGGTCGTAGCCGAGGGCATCGGCAAGGTCATCGAGGCGCGCGCAGAGCGCATCCTTCTTGTCCTGGACCTTGGCAAGCGCATCCTGCGCCGCGGCCAGGCTCTCAGCAGACGGAGCGCTGGTCGCGGCATCGGCTGCCGCCTGCGCCGCATCGGCCGCGTCGTCAAGCTCGTCATCGGCATCCTGGGCAGCGGTTAGCAGCGCGCCGTCAACCGACTGCAAGCGCTCGAGTGCCGACCACTGCTCGCGCTCCTCGGCAGTACCCTCGAGCTCCAGCGGCGCCTTGAGCGTGTACTGGTGCTCGGCGACCAGGCCTGTCTCGAGGTTGTCCGCATAGTGCGTCATCGTGGGCAGAATCGCCAGGCCAAAGAGCAGCAGCAGCGACGCAAACGCAATGCCCACGAAGAGCGTGGCGAAGTTGCCCAGGTTGCGCAGGAAGATACGCAGGCGGAAGCGGGAAACAAAACCCATGCGCTCCGGCAGCTGCAGGCCGCGCTTGGTGCCCGATTTGCCACTCGCCTCGTGACGAAGGAACTGCAACGGCGTCTTGCCCATCTTGCGAAGCAGGCCCACCAGCGTGATGAGGATGAGCGCGGCGGCGGGAACCACGGCGCACTTCACAAAGATCTCCCAGCTCCAGTACACCTGGAAGGGCGGCAGGCTGTACGAACCGTAATAGAGGCTGCGCATGGGCTCAGTAAAGAACACAACGCCGAGCGCAGTGCCCAAAAGCGCCGCGGCCACGCCCACGATGGCGGGAAGCGCAAGGTAGTGCAGCACAATCTCGCGTCGACGATAGCCGCTGGCGAGCAGCGTGCCAATGATGGCGCTCTCCTCCTCGATGGTGGCGTCGGTAAGGACCACAAAGACAAACGCCATGATCACGATGATGATGTCGAGCAGCGTCATCCACATCATGGAGTCGCCGTCCACGTCGTCACGCGCATAGCCAATGCCCTGATTGGAATCGGCATCGACCAGATCGTCCACGCGCGCATCGGCATCGGTCAGCGCCTCGACCATATCCTGCTCCGCATCGATGCGATCCGCGGTGGGGAGGTCGCGATCGGTAAAGATAAAGGAGTAGGTGTAGGCAGGCGCGCCGCCGGCATCCTCGAGCGCGGCAAAGCCGGCGTCGGTGACCTCGGCCACGCCATAGGTGATGGTGTTCACCGTAAAGTCCGAATTGTTGAGGAACAGCGCCTGGCTATCGGGCTGGGTCATGATGCCGCAGATGGTATAGGTGCGGCCCTCAAGCTCGACCTTATCGCCCACGGACAGGTTGTTATTGGTGGCAAAGACACGGTCGATGGCCACCTCGTCGTCCGCCTTGGGTTCCCCGCCCTCACAGTAGGACGCGATATCGACCTTGGTGCGGTGCGCATAGGTGCGCAGCGTGCGCTTGGTGCCGTCGTCGCCGGACGCCTTTTTGATGATGGCGTCGATGGAGAAATTCTTGTAGAGCGTGACGCCGCCGACGTCGTCGGCCGCGTCCTCGGCTGCCTTGAGTTGCTCCTCGGTCGCCTCGAAGGAGGTGGTCACGCGGCCGTCCTCAATCGTGTACGCATCGCGCATGTCGTCGATAAGGCAGCCGATGGAATGCGCTGCGAGCAAAAAGCCCGAGGTGAGAGCGATGCTTCCGCACATAAGCAAAAAGATGCCCAGGTACTTGCCGATATTGCGGCGCAGTTCGCGCGGGAGACGTTTTGCGAGAGGTGTCATGGCGCCGCCTACCAATCGAGCTCGGCGGCCGCAACGGGCGACTCGTTGAGTTCATCCTCGACGATGTGCCCGTCGCGCAGGCGCAGCACGCGATTGGCCATGCGCGCGATGGCGGCATTGTGGGTGACAATGATGATGGTGCAGCCGTAGGTGCGGTTGACATCCTCCATGAGCTGCAAGATTTCCTTGGACGTCTTATAGTCAAGCGCGCCCGTGGGCTCGTCGCACAGCAGCAGGCCCGGGTTTTTGACGAGTGCGCGGCCGATGGCACAGCGCTGCTGCTGGCCGCCCGAGACCTGGCGCGGGAACTTGTTGCGGTGCTCGTAAAGACCCAGCGAACGCAGCAGGTCGTCGACATTGAGCGGGTTTTTGGACAGGTGCGCCGTGACCTCGATGTTCTCCTTGATGGTGAGGTCGGGCACCAGGTTGTAGAACTGGAAGACAAAGCCCAGCTCACGGCGGCGATACTCGCCCAGGTCGGCAGACTTGAGCACCGTGAGGTCGCAGCTGTCCACCATGATGGAGCCGCCGTCAGCATCCTCCAGGCCGCCGATCAGGTTGAGAAAGGTCGACTTGCCCGAGCCCGAGGGCCCCAGCATGACGCAGATCTCGCCGCGGTTGATGGACGCGTCGATGCCATCGAGTACCGTCAGGCGCGCATCACCGTCGCCGTAGTGCTTTTTGAGATCCTTAACCTGGACGTAGGCTTCCTGGGTTGCCATGGTATCCCCCATTGTTAGGCTCGTACTACTTTATGAACGTAATAGTAAACCTTGGCGAACTATTTTGGGGCGAGGGCTAGGATTTATTTCAGACTAGGCGCGGGATTTGGCGCGTGCGAGAGCCAGGCCTACGGCGGCAATGGCGGCGGCGAAGAGCACGGTGACGCCTAGGTCGCAGGCGATGTCGCCCAACACGGCAGACGTCAGGTCCGAAGCAAGCGCCTTGCCGATCGCGTCGTTCACCCAATACGTCGGCACAAAGTGCGCCACCGTCTGCACGGCCGAGCCCATGAGCGACAGCGGCATCCAAGCGCCGCCCAAAAACGTCATGAGCATGCCGAGCAGGTTGCCCACACCGTTGAGCAGCTCCTCACGCGCACCCAGGCTCGAAAGGGCAAAGCCAACGGCCAGAGGCGTGCACGCCAGGGCAAACGTCGCCGCCAGCGCCAGGCACACACGACCCACGCCGACCTCGGCAACCGCGCCGGCAAAGCCCACGACGCCCATCATGCTCGACACAAACCAGATGCAGACGGTGAGCACGGCGGCAGCCGCGGACACGGCAAGCGAGCGCTGGCGCTCGGAGACCGGGCCGGCATCCATACGACGCACGCGCTCGGGCTCGTTCATGCCCGAGAACACCAGTCCCACCGACACGATGACCGACGAGATGATCGCGTACGCGCCAAAGTTGAAGTACGACTCGAGCGTGGCGGCGGCAGTCGAGTCGACCTTGACCTGCTCGATCTCGACCTCGGCACGCTCGGTGGCCGCGTGTTCGGCAGCCTTGGCGACGTCACCGCTGGAGGCAGCAGACTCAAGTGCGGCCGCAGCGCCCGCGAGCGAGATCCAGCGCGAGGCCTCGGCAGACGAAAGCGCCGCCGCCATGGTGCCGGCACCGTAGGTCACATCGAGCTTGGGCAGGGACTCCCCCACGCGGGCGGCTGCAACAAGGTCGCCCTCAAACCCCTCCGGGATAAAGAACACGCAATCGGCGCTACCCTTGGCGCTGTTGCTCTTGGAGAGCGCGTCCGCGAGGTCGTAGGTGCCGTCGCCGACGCCCGTGACCAGCTCAAAACGCGAACCCAAATGCTTGGTAAGCGCACGCGAAAGGTCGCTGTCGTCGCGGTCGACCACGATCACGTTGGCATCGTAGGGCTTGTACTCGGTGAGCTGCGACGAGTTCCAGCTCACCGAGGCCGCGATGAATACGCCCATGAGCGAGATGAACACCGTATAGATGAGCAGGTAGAACGGGTGCGCCAGCGCCATGCGAAGCGCGGTCTTAAAGGTGCTCATAGCGGCTCCTTCCAAAGATCAGCGTGGCGGCGGCAACGAACAGCAGGGACATGAGGACGAGCGCGCCGGCGCGGACGGCAAAGGGGCCCAGGTCCTCAAAGAAATACAGGCGGTTGAACATGTCGCAGATGAGCTTGACGGGGTTGAGCCAGCACTCGGCCGGGCAGGCGCGGGCGACGTCGTCGGCAAGCGCCATCGCCGGCTCGCCGTAGAGGCCGGCGAACAGGGCGCACGTGGTAGCAAAGCCCGTGAGGATGCCGGACTTGGACGCCTTGCCGCCCTTAACGGGAAGCGTGCCCACAAAGAGTCCCAGGCCCGTGGCGGCAAGCGCGGAAGCGGCGCCGCCCACCAGACACAGCCCCTCGCGCCCGCCAAAGTCGACGCCCATGACCAGGCGCACGTAGCCGATTGCGATCGCCATCGAGGCGAAGGAAACCAGCCACGAGCCGACAAAGATGCCGGCCAGCGACGCCGTCTTGGAAAGACCGCCCACGCAGCGACGCGCGCCAAGGCCGGACAGATTGGGTTGCAAATCGACGACGCTCAAGGCGGCAAACTCGGCAGACATCATCGCTACCAGGCCAAAGAGCGCGTAATAGTAGATGACCGTGCCGTCGGGCGTGGTGCGCGTCAGGCTTACGCGGCGGGTGCCACCCTCGAGCGACAGGGCGCGCGCAACCGCCTCCGGGTCGGCGAGCGCCGCCGGATTGTCCTGGGCAATCTGGCGCATGAGCCTGTCTCTTATACACATCTGACGCTG